>WRGM01000170.1 GCA_009787175.1 Candidatus Bathycorpusculum fermentans
AAACGGAAATTACATCCACAGCCTTTACAGTGAAACCGCTGCCTACCCCCAACTATCCCACTCTTAACCGTTTTTTCTGAACCACACTTTCTTACAAATTACCTCAACATTTGTACTCACTTCATTCACTCTAAGTAACAAACGCCAACAAGATATATTTAAGTCACCACTCTCAAAAATAAGTTATGGATTCTCAACGTCTTTGATCGTGGCTCACGGAGAGTTGTGACGCTCGGGTGTTCGGCCATCGTGATACTGCAACGTTTAGACGCCTCTACTGCAGAATCAAATACTTAGAAACCTGTGTATTTTACACTGATGATTGGGACACATTTTGAAAAAGTATTCACGACATGGCTTACTGTAGATTTTTACTTTTTTCTCTTGTAAGCTATTCCATGTTATGTGTGATTATTGCTGCTTGCGCCTCAGAGTTTTTTAAAAAAAAAATTTACGTTGTACATATGATACGACTTGTTTTAATGTTTAAGCGTGTTTGTATGCAAATTTTTTAGTAGAGTATTTCAGAAATTGCTATGCTTAAAGCAAATGAGGTTTAGTTTCTCGTTTTGTCTGTAGATTTTTGGTGGAGTGCTTCAGAAAGGCTTTTAAGAAAAATACCTGCTTAATTATCAATTAATTCACGTAATGAAAGTGTTTCCAATGAAAATGAACGGAAAATATTTATTTACATCTGAATCTGTAGGGGAAGGTCATCCAGACAAAGTTGCAGACCAAGTTTCTGATAGTATTTTAGACGCAATACTTACACAAGACCCTAAGGCAAGAGTTGACTGTGAGACTCTTATCATGCAGGGAACTGTAATTATTACCGGTCAAATTACTACTAGTGTCTCTGTAAATATCCCAACGATTGTTCGTCAAACCCTAAAAGAAATTGGGTTCGATAATGCAAAGGATGGTCTTGACTGGGAAACATGCGGCGTTATTGTTTCCTTAACTGAGCAGTCACCAGATATTGCTATGGGTGTTGATGAAACAGTTGGTCATGAACAAGGCGCAGGTGATCAGGGCATGGTTTTTGGATATGCTTCAAATGAGACAAAAGAACTTATGCCGCTCCCCATTTTGTTATCTCACAAAATTGTTAAACGCTTAGCTCAAGTGCGTAAAAACGGCGAAATGCCCTACCTACGCCCAGACTGTAAATCACAAGTTACCATTCAATATGAGAATGGCAAACCCCAATGCGTTAAAACAGTTGTCATCGCCGCACAAAACAATGGATCTGTCGAAGACGCCGTTCTAAAACAGCAAATAATTGAAAAAGTAATAAAACACGTTATCCCCCAAAACTTGATACCTGAAGACATAAAATACGTCATTAACGGCACAGGCAGATTCGTCATCGGTGGAACCTTAGCTGACTCAGGATTAACAGGACGAAAAATCATTGTTGACACCTACGGTGGCGTAGGCAGCCACGGCGGCGGATGCTTTAGCGGAAAAGACCCATCCAAAGTTGACAGAAGCGGTTGCTATATGGCACGCTACATTGCAAAAAATATTGTCTCAGCAGGTTTGGCAGAGCAATGTCAAGTTCAAATTAGCTATGCTATCGGTGTAGCCCAGCCCATATCTGTGCTTGTCAATACTTTTGAGACAGGAAAGCTTCCAGATGAGCAAATACTTGACTTAGTGCTGAAAAATTTTGATATGCGACCACGTGCAGTTATAGATCAACTTAACCTACAACGACCTATTTATAAAAAGACCGCGTCTTTTGGGCACTTTGGTAGAGACGATGTTGATTTTCCCTGGGAAAAATGCGATAAAGCAAGCATTCTCAGCAAAGCCTTAGAAACAATTAAGGCATAACCCTTCTTCTTTTCTTAATCTTCTATTTTTACATAATTATTTGTTTGTTCACCTTTTATTTAGTATAAGCTTAAAGTAGACATGCGTACATAGCCTTGATTATGTATTCAAGCGTTAGTTAAGCATAATTGTTATCTCTGACAATGTTACACATCATATGTACTGGAGAAATCTGGATGTCAAAAAGCTACACTTATGATGATGCAGGAGTAAATCGTAAGCAGAGAGTGGAATCAAAAAAGCAGCTTTGTATTCTACAGGAGACGTATGCGCAGAGCCTTTTTGGTTCCGTTCTAAAATTGCCTTATGGAAATATATTCCAAACAGGGCAAAGTCAGTATCTTGACCTTGTCATTGAAGGTGTAGGCACAAAAGTGCTAATTGCGCAGTTGCTCCAAAAATATGACACCATAGGTGTGGACGCAGTTGCTATGGCTGTAAATGATGTTATACGTTCAGGTGCAAAGCCTCTTGCGATTGCTGATAATATTCATGCGCAGGAAAGTAATCCCGCCTTGGTTAGAGATTGGTTATCAGGTGTTGCTAAGGGTGCTATTGAGTCAGGCTGTCCGGTTACCGGCGGAGAAATTGGTGATGTAGCTGAGATAATCAAGGGTATAAGTCAAAATGCAGGTTTTGATATGGTAATAGCATCTGTTGGCATGATAGATAAAGAGGATATAATTACCGGTGAAAATATTGTCTCTGGTGATCCAATTATTGGGCTTGCTAGTAGTGGATTGCATAGTAATGGTATTACGCTTGCTCGTAAAATTCTTTTCAAGCAATGGGGTGGAAAGTTTGAGCCAACAGATATCCCTAATGGTTTAAATCGCGAAATAGGTCTAGAAGCTCTTGAGCCAACAAAAATTTATGTTAAACCCCTCCTAAAGTTAGCCTCTAAGGTAAAAATTAAAGCTGCAGTACATATTACAGGTGATGCTTATACTAAATTTAACAATCTTACACGCGCCTCACCAGGTATCGGTTTTAAATTCGACCATTTCCATCCACAACCTGTTTTTGCTCTACTGCAGAAAACTGCGGCTGAGTTAGGTTATTGTATTTCAGATGAGGAAATGTTTAAGACTTTCAATATGGGCTGGGGCTTTGGTATTATTGTAGATAAGGCCGACTTGGATAGTGCTATGAATGTTCTCTGTCAGACTGGGGTTGAAACGGATGTTATTGGCGAAATTACGGATAAACAGACGGTTGAAGTTGTATATAATGGTAAACGGATGTTTTTGTCTTAAACATTTGTTTTCCTTTTGATGAAAGTGTTTAAATCTTTTATACGCTCTCAATTAAGTTCATGAAATACTCTGCTAAGATAGAAGTAAGTCTAAAACCTGGGCATAGTAACCCAGAGGGTGAAACTACTGCGCGTTTGCTAAAAGAGCTCGGCTATACAGTTGAGACGGTAGATGTGAGTAAAGTATACACAGTTACCCTCAACGCCTCCTCAGCAACTGATGCAAGGGCTGTAGTTGAGGAGATGAGTAAACGCTTACTTGTAAACCCAACTAAAGATGACTATACCATAAGCATAGTGGAACAATAATGACTAACATCTACATACAAAGGGCCACGGCTAATAATGTTCTCGAAGTAGCATTAGCTAACGCTACAGATACTGAACTTGTCGAGATTAATAGAGAACTTGCCTTAGGTCTAAGTTTTGATGAACTGAAAACCGTCCAGACCTACTTCAAAAACGAAAACCGCAACCCTTCAGATGTAGAGCTTCAAACAATCAGCCAAACCTGGTCTGAACATTGCTGTCATAAAACCTTTAGAGGAAAAATACTCTTCGACGGCAAAGAAATTAACAGCCTATTTAAGACATACATATCCAAAGTAACTAAGGAAATTAATGCTCCATGGTGCTTTAGCGTTTTCGAAGATAATGCAGGTATAGTAAAATTTGACAAAGGCTATGGCATAGCCGCAAAAGTTGAAACACACAATCACCCCTCTGCTGTGGAGCCATTTGGCGGCGCAGCAACAGGTGTCGGTGGCGTAATCCGCGACATTCTAGGCGTATGGGCTAACCCAATTGCCTGTACCGACGTTTTAGGCTTTGGCCCCTTAGACTTTGATTACAACAAAATCCCCGCAGGAATTAAACACCCTAAATATGTCTACAGAGGCGTTACAGCAGGCATCAGCGCATATGGCAACAACATGGGCATCCCAACAGTTAACGGCGCTATATACTTTGATGAATCCTACACAGGTAACGTCACCGTATTCTGCGGATGCATAGGCCTTTTACCCCTTAACAAATATATCAAAAACGCCAAAGCCGGTGACTATATAGTAATGGCCGGCGGAAAAACAGGCCGAGACGGCATACACGGCGTAACATTTGCCTCAGCGGAGCTTACTGAAAAATCCGAAGAAATCAGCCGCCCAGCCGTACAAATAGCTAACCCTATAGAAGAAGAAAAACTCAAACGAGCCATCATAATCATCCGCGACCGTCAATTAGCCTCTGCAACAACTGACCTCGGCGGAGGCGGTTTATCCTCAGGTGTAGGTGAAACAGCTGAACGCTATGGCTGTGGCGTAACAGTTGAGCTCTCCAAGGTTCCCTTAAAGCATCAAGGGCTCGCTCCATGGGAAATTTACATCTCAGAGTCACAGGAACGTCAATTATTTGCGGTTCCACCTGAAAACCTAGCTGCTGCCTTAGCCGTTTTTGAGCAGGAAGAAGTACAAGCAACTGCAATTGGCAGATTAACCCAAGAGCGTCGATTAAAGCTTACATATCAAAATGTTACCGTTGCAGACTTGGATATGACCTTCTTATTTAACACTGGTACTACTACAAAAACCGCGACTTTTACGCCCTCTACATTTAGTGAGCCAGAATTTGCAGAGCCAGAGGATTTAACTCAAATATTGCTGCAACTGCTCGCGGCACCAAATATTGCAAGCAAAGAAAGCGTTGTTCGAACGTATGATCATGAGGTTAAGGGTAATACAATTCTCAAGCCTTTTCAAGGTAAATATGCTGGTCCTAACGATGCCGCAGTTTTGAAACCTCTTGATGACTCGTGGAAAGGTCTTACGGTTTCATGTGGTATGAATCCAAATTATGGTAAAATTGACCCCTATTGGATGGCTGCTTCAGCAATTGATGAGGCAATACGAAATAATTTAGCTGTGGGCGGACGTAGAATTGCATTACTTGACAATTTCGCCTGGGGAAATCCTGAAAAAACCGAACGACTCGGTTCTCTGGTACGGGCATGTCAAGCTTGCTATGACATTACAAAAACGTATAGAACTCCCTTCATCTCAGGTAAAGATAGTCTTTATAATGAATCCCCAATGGGGCCCGTAACACCGACACTGCTAATTACCGCAGTAGGCGTAGTCCCCGATATACGTTCAACAGTTTCAATGGAGCTAAAAACACCAGAAAACCTGCTCTACATACTTGGCAACACTTACCCTGAAATGGGCGGCTCAGAATACTATAACCTCAAAGGATACCTCGGCGCAAGCATACCCAAACTACAACCAACTAAAGCACGCAAAAACTACTATAACCTAACTAAAGCAATAGACTATGGTCTAGTAAAATCCTGTCACGATCTCTCCGAAGGCGGCTTAGCCATTGCAGCAGCTGAAATGTCCCTCGCAGGCAACATAGGTATGACACTTGACCTCAAAGCAGTACCTAACAATAAGACAATTACGCGAAATGACGCTATATTATTCTCCGAATCCAACAGTCGCTTTCTAATTGAAATATCACCCAAAGACCGCTACGACTTTGAAGCATTAATGAAAAATGGTTGCACCCTAATTGGAGAGGTAACAGATACTAAAAAACTCCAAATTCACGGTTTAAACAGCAAATTACTAATCGATACTGATCTTTCAAACTTACGCGCGACATGGAAAAGAACCTTAAATGCGGAGGCTTAAAAATGAAAACTGAAGACATCAAAGTTTGTGTTCTACGTGTAGGTGGAACTAACTGTGATTATGAAACAGCAAGAGCCTTTAAAGAACTTGGAACACAAGCAGAAATTAAACATATCAATGAATTAGCAAAACATGGTGACCTATTGAATTATAATATACTGGTCCTTCCCGGAGGTTTTTCCTTTGGTGATTATGTACGCTCTGGCGTAATCTTTGCCCGCTCACTAAACGCAAAACTGGGCAAACAGATGAAACAGTTCATAGACGAAAACCGCCCAATACTTGGCATTTGCAACGGCTTCCAAATCCTCGTAGAATACGGCTTACTACCCGGCTTTGACGGCACTGACCCCTACTCACAGGCAACTCTAACTACTAATAATCCTCAAGGGTTCAAATGCAACTGGGTCTACCTAAAAAATGAAAACAAAGGAAACTGCCTATTTACAAACAAAATCCCTCAAAACAAAATTCTCAAAATCCCCATTGCACACGGCGAGGGACGCTTCCTATTCCCAGTTGAAAAAGAAAAACAATACCTAGAAAAACTAGTCGACAACGATATGCTAGTTTTCCGTTACTGCGACGAAAACGGCACACCAGCAAACGGAGCCTATCCAATAAATCCAAATGGCGCATACCATGATATCGCAGGCATATGCAACAAAGAAGGAACAATCTTTGGATTAATGCCTCATCCAGAACGTGCAATGTACTGGTGGCAAGAACCAGACTGGACAAGCAAAACACACACAACCCCCTATGGTGATGGCAAACTCTTATTCGAAAACATAATAACTAACGTAAATAAAACGCAGTAACGCTTCTAAAGTAAACACTTTTTCTCATATTGATAACTCCAAATTGGAAATGTCATGGTTCTTCGTTAAAACATGTTGTTTAGTATTGAAAAAGTTCTGCTGTAGTATATGGTTGTCGGAGAATCAGGTATTTCATTGGGATAGTTAGATATCCAAAAACCCAGACAGTGTCTGGAAAATTGACTTGATCACATCATCTGGATAGGTTTAGTAGCAAAGTTATTTGAATGGTGAAAAACATGAAAAACAAAATAAATATACATGCGAAATAATTTTGAACCACCACATTTTATAAACGATATTTTTCTTAGAAGACTGCACTATCGGCTGCTGGACCGATGCTGGAAGAACCACGAAAACCCAAAAATGTTTTCATGGGAATACTTAGGTATTGCGTGTTTTAGAGCAAGAGTAGTCTATGTTTCGTCTAAAATAACGAAAGGTCAGTTATTATCCATATGTTTAAACACGGTATGTGGCATGTTCTCCTAGTGTATTTAATGCTTATTTTTTTCGTGGAAAAACATTAAGCTTAAATGAATTAATCGACGTTTAAAAGATTAAGGAAGTGAAGGTATGAAGCTTGCGGCGTCGTGGAGTGGTGGTAAGGATAGTGCTTTTGCTTTTTATTTGGCAAAGCAGCAGGGGCATGAGGTTGTAAATATTTTAACTATGATGATGAGTGAGGAAAAATCGTTTTTTCATCTTATGCATTCTGCCCTATTAGCTGCTCAGGCAGATGCTATGGGTGTTTCGTTGATTAAAAAATATGTTAGTAATGAAACATATGAGCATGATTTTAAAGAGGTTCTTGTTGAGCTAAAGGCTAAGGGTGTTGAGGGCTTAGTTACGGGTGATATTTATGATGTTGCTGGTCATGAAGAGGGTTGGCTAAGTCGTGTTTGTCGTGAAATTGGTTTAAAGCCAGTCAGACCATTGTGGATGGGTGATACAAAACAGATTTTTCTTAATTACATAAATGCGGGCTTTAAGGCAACAGTTGTTCGCACGAAACTTGGTAAACTTGGTGAAGACTGGCTTGGGCGCGTACTTGACAGATCATTTTATGATGATATTCTTAAACTGGGTAATGTTGATCCCTGTGGTGAAGACGGTGAATATCATACTGTAGTAACTGATGGACCCTGTTTTAAGAAGGCGATTGATATAGTGGAAACTCGGAAGCACAGGTTTGATAATAATTTTGGTTATTTAGAAATTAAAGACTTTGTAGTTAAACATAAATGAGGACTAATGTATGAAAGCAAATTTTGATGTTATACTCGCTTATAATAAACCACGGGCAGAGGCTTTTCTGTCGGATATTGAGGGTAAGAATCCTCTTTTTATTGCAACTATTGCTACTACTGAGACAGGTAAAATTCCGGGTTTGTCAGCTGCGGGGCAGAATCCTGATTTTACGGATTTTACGCCGCCTGCGGATGCTGAGCTTCTTCTTTTAGGTAAATGTAAATCTATACAAGGTGTTCCTATAACACCTGATGGTATCCCAACTCCTGGCTTAATTTCTATGTCAGCGTTAAGACTTGCTGATATTCCTGTAGTAATTGCAAATGCAGGCTGTAAGGTTAAGCCTCAGGTTCCGTTTATTGATTTAGGTGGTAATTCGGGGCGTGATATTCGAACGGGTAGTTCTGTTGATAATGTTGAAGAAGTTATTGAGCGTGCCAAAGTTGCTGGTAAGCAATTTGCGAAAACTTCGGGTTATCTTGTTATAAGTGAAAGTATTCCTGGTGGAACTACAACGGCGCTTGGTCTGCTTTCTGCTTTGGGTATAAATGCCGCCGGAAAAGTGAGTAGTACTCTGTCTTTGAATCCTCATAATCTGAAAGTTGATGTGGTTCAAGCTGGTTTGAGGGCTGCTGGCGAAAAATTTGGTAGTCTAAATAGTAATCCACTAAAGGCAGTTAGTTGTGTGGGTGATCCAATGATGCCTGCCTTAGCCGGCTTAGTTATAGGTGCAGCAAAACATGTGCCCGTGTTAATGGCCGGTGGGACTCAGATGACTGCTGTTTTAGCTCTAATTAACGCTTTAAATCCTGAAGCCCTCTGCAATGTTGCGATTGGTACGACGCGTTGGGTAATTAATGATGTGTCCTCAGATATTAGGGGTATAGTGTGTCAGTTTTGTGATGTTCCAATTTTGGCGGCTGATTTAAACTTTGGTGACTCTGTGTATCCTGGTCTTAAGGTGTATGAGACTGGTCTTGTTAAGGAGGGGGTTGGGGCTGGTGGGGCTTCTATTGCGGCTATGGTGAAAATGGGTGGCGCGGTGAATAAGAATTTGCTTCTTAAGGCGATTGAGCGTAATTATTCGGTATTAATGTCAATGAAGTGACTCTGTTTGGTAGTTAGAGAACTTAGGAATCTTTTTTCTTTTCTTACGGTTTTGCCAGTTAAAATGGACAATAGCATGTTATCTGATTGTGCGCGTTACATGTTTATTTTTCCCTTAATTGGTGCCTTCATTGGTCTAGTTGCGGGTGCTTTTGGTTGGCTGGTTTCTTTTGTTCTTCCCGGTATTGTTGTTGGCGGCTTAGTAACTGCCGTATTGCTATGGCTTACTGGTCTTCATCATACTGACGGTTTACTTGATTTCGGTGATGGCGTTATGGTTCACGGTACTGCGGAGCGTAAAATTGAGGTTATGCATGATCAACTTACCGGGGCAGGTGGTTTGTCTCTTGGAATTTTAACAATGTTAATTACTGCTTTAGCCATAGGTCAGATTGATGCCGGTATCCTCTTTCCAGCCATAATTGTTATTGAGGTGTCTGCAAAGTTTTCAATGGTAGTTATGGCTAGGGCAGGAAAGGCGGTACATGAGGGTATGAATACTTCTTTTCTCTCATTCATGCATGGCTCACACGGTACTGCACGACTATTACTAGGTCTCTTAATCTCCCTAGCAATTGCCCTTCCTCTCCTACATTGGGTAGGCGCACTAGTAATCCTTGCAGGTGTTCTAACCAGTTTAGTAATGACGTTTATTGCGCATAGGAATTTTAACGGTGTAACAGGCGATGTTTTCGGTGCTACAAACGAGCTAGCCCGTCTAGGCTCCCTAATTGCTCTACTGGTGGTGATCTCATGGATGGTATAACTGTATTAATCATGGCTGGCGGCAAGGGCACACGTATGGGCTTAACTGTTGAAAAACCCATGCTTCCCTTTCTAGGTAAACCCCTAATCGACTACGTCATAGCCGCAGTTACGCAAGCTAAATGCGTCACCGCTTTCTATGTAGTAACAAGTGATAATACCCCTAACACTGAACAGCACTGTAAAGATATGAACTGGCAAACCATACACACAGACGCCAAAGGCTATCATGCTGATCTAAAACAGGCTGCTCGCATAACAAATTTAACCGGATCAGTTTTAACCATGCCCTCTGATGTACCCGCAATAACAGGCGCTTTTCTCGACAAAGTAGTCTGCGAATTTGAACAATGCCAAAAAGATTTTCTAGCTGTCTTCGTACCCATACAAAAACGTCTCGATTTAGGCTTATCAATTTCCAGCACAGATGAATACAAAGGCGTATGGTATGCAGTATCAGGAATTAACATAATAAACGGAACACTCATACAAAAAACTGGCAAAATCGAAACCAGCGCCCTAATAACAGAAGAAACAGAAGTGCTCCTAAACATTAACACACTCAAAGACGTAGAAATCGCCCAAAAAATCATAAACACAACTATCACTCGCCCACCTGCATAACCCCCTCTTTTCACACTACAACCTCTGCTCCATGAAGTAGTATTTTTGCAAATTTAACGATAGAATTAAATTTTCCCAAACTACATTTAACCTCCCTGAGGATATAGATGATAGCCGCTCTACTGGCAATTTCCGCACTCATGCTAGCCATACTTTTAGATTTAATTATCGGCGACCCTTCACCTTGGAAACCCTGGAAACGCATTTACAATCTACATCCCATAGTATGGCTAGGGCAATTAACAAAAAAACTTGAACCCCATTTCAAAACACAAAACGCCACCCTCGAAAAATTCAACGGCATATTACTCGCCCTAATAATCATTGGAATAATAACAATTCCAACATACATAGGCATACATTATCTCTATATCTTCTTTGGAGCAATCGCCTATCTAATTATAGCGTTAGTGCTTTTCAAACTTACCATCTGTATAAAACTTGAAACTGACGGCGCAATTGCAGTGGCAAAAGCTCTTGAAGTAAACGATCTTGTTGAAGCAAAAAAATATGCACATTTTAGCCGTCGCGATTCGACAAACCTTTCAGGACCACAAATAGGCTCTGCTGTCATAGAGTCCATGGTTGAAAATTTGACGGACTTTAAATTATCACCTTTTATTTATTACGCATTTTTTGGTTTACCGGGCGCTGTAGCTTTTCGAGCTATAAACACTCTTGACGGCATGGTCGGTTTCAAAGATAATGAGCATATTAATACAGGTTGGTTTTCGGCAAATCTTGACAATATTGTCAACTATATACCCTCACGCTTCACAGCGGTGCTTATGATTATCTCCGCTGCACTTTTAGGATATGATTACAAAGCTGCTTGGCAAATTGCTAAACGTGACCATACACGTGTTCAAAGCCGAAATCATGGTTGGCAAATGGCTGCGATTGCAGGTGCTTTGCATATTCAATTGGAGAAGCCTGGAAGATATACAGTAGGTGACCCTTTGGAAGTTATAACTCATGATAAAATTTTAAAATCCCTAAATGTGCGTGACTTATCCATTGTGTTATGTATCCTTATAGTAATACCCGTCATAATTATAATAGGGCTCTATTTGCCGTGGCTTTGGGGACTGCCTTTATAGTTGTTTCCTGATAAATATTTAGACAAGGGTTTAACTGGTTTTTTCGAAAACTTTAAACATTTGGCGCTCTGTATTTGCGATGGATACATAGTAGGGAAGAGATAAAATGGGGCTTCATGTAACTCTTGTAAATCCGCCATATAGAACTAGACCTCACCAGCATCCTCCGTTTCCACCGTTAGGTATAGGTTACTTAGCAGCGGTGTTGGAAAAAAACGATTTTAGTGTAGAGGTTATTGATTGTCAGGCTTCTAGATATACTTATGATGATTATAAGCGTGAAATAGCTAAACGCGAAATTGATGTTATAGGTGTAACTGCTCCAACAAGGCTGTATAATTCTGCTAAAGAAATCCTCAAAATCAGTAAAAAAGTTCACCCTAACGCTGTAACAATGCTTGGTGGTGCGCATGTGACTTTTTGGAATGAAAAAGCGCTTCAAGAATGCCCCCAGCTTGACGTTGTTGTGCGCAAAGAGGGTGAGTACACACTTTTAGAGCTTGCTGAGCGGTTAGAGGCAAATAAGGATATAAGTGATGTGGCTGGAACGACACAGCGAAAAGATGATGGCTTTATTTTTAATGTTGATAGGCCCTATATTGAAAATTTAGATGAGCTGCCTTTCCCTGCTAGGCACCTTTGGGATCTTGATGCAATTAGGCAGCAGGAAGACATGTTTTATCTAATTACAACTCGTGGTTGTACTGCTTGGTGCAACTTTTGCGCTGCAGTTCGCATGTTTGGACAAAGGTATCGTGTGCGTAGTATACAAAATGTTGTTGATGAACTTGAATTTTTAAACAAAACATACACTGCGGAAAATTTTACTTTCTGTGATGATGCCTTCACAGTGGACATGAAACGCACTGAAGCTTTATGCGAAGAAATCCTCCGCCGTAATTTGAAGATTAAATGGAATATGGGTACACGTGTTGACAGAGTTAGCAAAGGATTACTTCAAAAAATGAAAAACGCCGGCTGTGTTTCAATGTGGTGTGGTCTTGAGTCAGGAACACAGGAAGTGCTAAATGGTATGCATAAGGGAATTTCAACTGACCAGACAAGAAAGGCACTAAGCTGGGTTAGAGAATTAGGATTAAAACCAACACCCAATGTATTACTAGGCTATCCAGGTGAAACCATGGAATCCGCTTTAAAATCAATAAAATTCGCTGAAGAAGTAAGCCCAGACGAAATAGCCTACTACAACATAGCTACACCCTACCCTGGAACACCAATGTATGACGAAGTAATGAAAAACGGCTGGATACGAAACACAAATTTTGACGATTACGATGCCACACAACCAATTTTTGAAACCCCACAACTTAGCCTACACGACCTACAAGAACTCTATGACTACGCATTCAAAAGCTTCTACACACGCCCCGGCTATGTCCTACGTATGTGGCGAAAAGGCTTCAGCTCAGGATACGCCGCAACAAAACGCTATATCTGCTTCAAACGCAAAAAAACCTCAATAAAAACCAAATAACCCTTATTTTTACGAAATAAGCCTTTTAAAACTTGAGATATTTAGAAATAAAAAAAAAGAAAAGTGGTTGTTTTAGTATTGCTTTCTCGCGGATAAACCGTACCAGGACATAACTTTTGCAAGTATCGGCACGATTACACCTAAGGCAATGCTTGGTACAAAGGATATAAAGAGTGCATACCACAATGGACCATTCCACATATCTACAGACATCTGTCTTGATGGCTCTAGCGCGTATTGATTGTTCATGAATAGCTGTATTAGTGTAGTCGTAAGTGACGCAGTTAAGCCTGCTCCGAGCATTCGTTTAAAGTTCGTTGATCCTCCACTTAATGCGCCTGCCATATAACCAATGATTACTGCATTGACTAAGTAGAATAGCATTGCCATGTCACCGAAGAAGTTGTATTGCATGCCATACATTACATACAATACGCTAGAATTACCTGCAACTGCTAAATAGTATATTCCACCCATGATGAAACCGGCTGCGCCACCTGCCCATTTGTTCCATGCGAGACCAAGGACTAGCGGTATGCCTAGTACAATCATCTGGGAAAAGCCTTGTGTTAGAATTACAGCGATTGTTACGCCGATACCTTCATCACTGCCAAGTACAGCGTATGCGCCAGTGGGGTTAACGTAGACTGCGAGTACAAATATGAGCAACACAAGAATCATTGGTACGATAAAGCCGTAGAGAATGTCTGATAGTTTAAATCTTTCTGACTCCAAAGTTTTCACTTTCTTTAATATTACTTTTAATGAATAATAACCTTTAGGCATCTTAATAAATTTAATCCTTCTCACTTGAACTGAGCTTGACAAATTAACATAAAAAATCCGCTAAGACAGCCTTGTCTACTTTTTAGAACAGTAAACAACACCGTTAGAAACTGTAAAATGCACAGAAATATTCACTATATCTTCAACTGCGACAGATATTGGGTCGTTTGATAAAACAACTAGATCAGCAAATTTGTTCTGCTCAATAGACCCTCTATCCACAAATTCTAAAGATGATTGTGCTGCCATCACAGTATACATCTGTAAAGCCTCAAAAACAGATACTCTCTGTAAACCTTCCCGTTTAACTGCCGCTTCAACACCTCGCAGTGGACTCAAAGGTTCCATTGGACAATCAGAACCCGCAGAAACCAAAACGCTACTATCGAGTAGTTCTTTTATAGGAAACAACCAGCGCACTCTTTTTTCACCTAACCGCTTCTCCGCTGACCAAACAGAAAACTCGGAAGCAACAACACAAGGTTGAACTGACACTGAAACATCCAATTTTTTTATATGACACAATAATTGCTGATTTAAAACCGCCGCTTGCTCTATACGTGGGCGCGGAACCATGGAATTTCTACTAGTATGCTGTATTATGCTTAATGCCTCATGGACAGCTTTATCTCCAACAGCATGAATAATAAGCTGTAAGCCTGCATTTTGAATTTTATCTGCAAGCGCAACTTCTTCATTTTGCTGACAGAGGAGCTTTCCCTGCTCTGCTAATGCATCACTATAGGATTCACATAACGCTGCCGTTCTGGATGCTAAATAGCCGTCTACAAAAATTGTTGCTCCGCCAAGCTTGAAGTGGTCATTTTCAAGATGCTTTAACTGTTGCAGTGACACATCCAACAAATTTGTTGGTATAATCAAATAAACTCTTAAAGGTAAACCACCTATCTCAACTAGTTTTTGAATTATTGATAATTCTACCTCTGAAAGCACAATCCAATGAACACTTGTTATACCCGCTTGAACAATTTTTTCCAACGCTAACTCTGTAGCTTTATAAAGTTCCTGTTGAGCGGGCTCTGGAATAACATCCCATACAAGATTCGTAGCCTGATCGCGCAGAATCCCAGTTGGTTTACCCATTGTATCTCTTTCTATACCCGAATCATTTTGCTGACCTATTTTAGCCATTTCAAGGGCTCTACTGTTAACAATACATGTCTGTCCTGACTGGCAATAGAACACTACAGGATTATCAGGTGCTACAGTATCCAATTCTTGACAAGTCGGTAAACGCTTCTCCAAAAGTCCATCAGAATTTAACGCTCTACCCAAAATCCATCCATCAATAGTAACACCTTTTATACGCTCAGCTAATCGCATTTGAATTTCTTTAATCGAAGACACACTTTGCAGATCTAACCAAGTTAACATTCTACCATAATCAACAACATGTACATGTGTATCAATGAACCCTGGCATTACCGTTTTGCCATCAAGATGAATTACACGAGTTTTTTCATTGATATACTGTTTAATTTTCTGATTGTTGCCAACCTGAGCAATTCTATTACCTTTAACGGCTATAGCTTGTACTGATGGCATTTTAGGATTCATTGTTATGATATTTCCGTCAAGTAAAACCAGATCTGCATGCGCCATGTAATTATCTCCACTGTTGTATGTTACTGATAATTTATTGCTTATCAATATAACTTTTTTAAAAAACAGTTTTATTTCAAAAATCTTTTTTAGGAACAGCATTCTAGATAAAACTGTTAACATGTAATATAGAGGCAGTTTTGTATGGCAAAAAAAGGTCCTTTAATGATGACTTCTTGGAGAACAACTGGCGCTTGTAATGCACGCTGCAGATATTGTAACGTAGATGCAACAGGTAAAAAAGCTGATCGAGAATTAACCACTCAAGAAGCCTTAGCTTTGGTTGACAAAGTCTACGATTTTGGAGTTAGCTGGTTTGGTCTCAAAGGCGGCGAGCCGCTTATGCGAAAGGACATATTTGAAATAGTTGCATACGCAAAAAGTAAAGGACTAAATGTATGTCTCTTAACTAACGGTTGCTTTGTTGATGGGGAAATATATGATAATATTGTTAAACATCAAGTTTGGGGTTCTGTAAGTATAGATGGACCAGAAGAAATCAACGATCAACTTAGAGGGAAGGGTTCATATCAAAAAGCGTTGGCTGCAATTGAAAAGCTTTCTGCGGGAAAAATACTTAATGGTCTTGCTGCTGCTATAACTTCAATAAATTATACCAATTTGGATCATGTTTGTGAGCTTGCTGAGAAATATCATGCTAATTTTGTCTGGTTTAATCATCTAGTGCCTAGTGGGCGGGCAAAGGATCAAGTGGATGATTTAAGTCCTACGCCAGAGCAGCTTGAGGAGGCGTTAAATCGTATATGGGATTTATCAGTTAAATATGAAGGTAAATTTGATATTCATGTGCATTGTCCGCATTTTGCTCGTGTTGTAAAGCAGCGTAATATACCTAATTTTGATGAGTGGTATGAGCGCAAGTTTCATGGTAAATGTACCTATTTCGCTTTTGGTGGCTATATCAGTATTATTGAAAATGGTAATTTAATTCCATGTTTCTATACTGATCTTCGTCCTATGGAACCTATGAATATAGGAAACATTCGTGATGATAAGTCTCTGTTGCAGGTATGGGAGGAAATGAAGGTTTCACCATACTACAGTAGTTTTCGTGATAGAGCTATTCTAAAAGGTAAATGTGGTGTCTGTGAGTACAGAGAAATTTGTGGTGGTTGTAGGAATCGTGCGTATGCTTTAACAGGTGATATTTATGGTCAGGATGATGCTTGTGCATACGTACCTCAAGTGATGCGTGAAAGCTCAAAAACGTAAAAGAAACAATAAACTGTTTTCTTTATTTTTCTATTTTGTGCATATCTTTTTATTTAGTAATTTCCCTTTATTGGTGAAAAGCTTAGTGTATTATTCTAAAAAGGGTTAGATGGTATGATCATGAAGGGTAAGAAGACATATCTCCTCTTGGTGGTAATTGTGTTTCTTATTTTGTTTTCTGCCTGTGGTGGTATTTTAATGATGTCGGCGCATTCTCGAATAGATTCTTGGCCGTTGTTTCGTCAAAATCTGCAGCGTACAGGTTATATGGATACTAGTCCGCCGTTAACTAATGAGACGCTTTGGCAATTTAGTACTGGTGGTCAAATGGGTTCTCCTACTGTTCAAGGTGGTCTTGTGTATGTGGGTGGTTATGATCATAAAATTTATGCTTTTGATGTTGAGACTGGTGTAGTGGTTTGGAATTATACTACTGATGGTATTATAGTTTCAAGACCTGCGGTTGTTGATGGTTTGGTTTATGTTGGTTCTGAGGATAATTATCTTTACGCGTTGGATGTGCAGACGGGTGGTTTAGTTTGGAGGTATGAAACGGGTTATTATGTGGATTCTGATCCTGCGGTGAGTAATGGTATAGTTTATGTGGGTTCTGAGGATCGGAATGTTTATGCTTTAAATGCTAAAACTGGTGTAAAAATTTGGAATTATACTACTGGGGGTCAAATAATGCTCTCTTCTCCAACGGTAGTTAATGGGTTTGTGTATATTGGCGTGTTGGATCACAAGCTTTACGCTTTAAATGCTACTGATGGTAGTTTAATATGGACGTATGTTACGGGTGATAATATTATTGCGACTCCTGCTTTTTCAGAGGGTATAGTATATGCGGGGTCGTTGGATAACAATATTTACGCCCTAGATGCTTACACTGGTGGTCTGCTGTGGACTTTTAGTACCGGTGATGACGTGTTTTCTTCTCCTACACTTTCCGACGGATTGGTGTTTTTTGGGTCAAATGATGATAATCTTTACGCGTTAAGCGCAGCTGATGGTGCGCTTGTTTGGAAGTATACAACGGGTGATGATGTTTCTTCTCCTACACGGGTGTCAAACGGAGTTGTTTATGTAGGTTCTAATGACGGCTGCATTTATGCTTTAAATAGTCAAAATGGTAGGCTTCTTTGGCAGTATCGTACTAATGATATAGTGTATTCTCAACCTGAAGTTGGCGCTGGCTGCGTATTTGTAGGTGGATGTGATGGTAAGCTCTATGCGTTGCATGCGAATACTGGTGATTTGGTTTGGAGTTTTAGAAGTGGCGGTAAAGTGGATTCTTCTCCTACGGTGTCGCAGGGTGTTGTCTATGTTGGTGCGCATAATGGTAAATTGTATGCTCTGAATGCTTCTACTGGCATGATAGGTTATGATTGGGAGCAGCATAATAATGCGATTTGGAGTTTTCAAGCTGATGATATGATAATGTTCTCTTCACCGGCTATCAGCAACGGTGTAGCGTATGTTGGTTCATATGATGGTAATGTTTATGCCATAAATATTACAACTGGACAGCAAAAATGGAGTTTCTTAACAGGCTACGCGGTTGTTTCTTCACCTGCTGTATCTAACGGTATAGTTTACATAGGTTCAGAGGATTATCAACTCTACGCGTTAAATGCTGAAAATGGTGCACTTGTTTGGAATTACACCTTTGGAGACATGATTATTACCTCTTCTCCTGCCCTTTCAAATGGTAACGTGTACATAGGCTCCATGGACTATAATGTATATGCGTTAAATGCTCAGACGGGTGCTCAAATTTGGAATTATACAACAGGTGGTATAGTAACCTCAACGCCTGCAGTCTCAAATGGTCTGGTTTATGTAGGCTCTTATGATAACAACATTTACGCTCTAAATGCTAACGATGGCAGTTTAGTGTGGAGTTACACTACAGGTGATAGTGTGGCATCCTCTGTTGCAATAGCACATGGCATAGCATATGTAGGTTCTGATGACGGTAAACTATACGCGTTAGATGCAGTTTCAGGGAATCTAAAATGGATCTACCAAATCAGTGGCGAAATAGCTTCTGCACCCGCCATAGCAGGAAACATTGTATTCTTTGGCTCATATGATAACCACCTCTATGCTCTAAATACAAAAGACGGCAGTCTTGTCTGGAGATACCAAACTGACGGCTGGCTAGTTTCCTCACCTACCATCGTTAACGGAGTTTTATACATTGGCTCATATGACCACTCTGTATATGCAATTGGCACAATCCAAGACACATCAAACCCAACAGTTAATCCCCTAACAGTTATCCTTGTAATAACCGGTTTAATTGCTGCTCTTCTTTTTTGCATTTTATATCTGCGAAAATGTTTAACAGACAAACTTTAAAGAAGGACTATGTAAAATCTGTTTAGGATGAACATAATGAGCCGCAAAGGTATAGTAACAATTTTTCTCTGCACAATTTTAGTAATCGTACTTTTTGTCGGCATCCAAGTCTTCTCTAGTAGCCATACTACATATAACGTGGATATCTACGTAGGCGTAGATGCCGCATATGATAATATAACTGAATTGAAGGCACGCGTAGATCAGGTTAAGGATTACACTAACCTCTTTATTTTAGGCAGCACAGGCATAACTCTTGATGAAACAAAACTTAACGAAATGTGCGAGTACATTAACGCCCGCGGTCTTAGTTTTGCTACTTACACTCATACTACTGAGGATACGGATATAAATTTCAACCAATCAACTTGGACAACTTATGCTAAGCAACAGTTTGGTGATAACTTTTTAGGATTATATAGCTACGATGAACCCGGCGGACACCAAATAGACGCAGACCATCCCTACATGATAGTTCCAGACGCAAACAATTACTCTGACGCAGCTACTAAATATGCAAAAAACCTAAACAATTATCTCTCCGAATTTCTCGCCCTAAACTCTTCACTTATAACCTCTGACTATGCCCTATACGAATACAATTACCGCGCAGGCTACAACATAGTCTTAGCCGAATATGCCTGGAATCACAGCAGACCATTAAACACTGCCCTCTGCCGCGGATCAGCTACAATGCAAGACAAAGACTGGGGAGTAATGCTAACCTATACATACGACCATACTCCCTATCTCGCTTCAGGATCTGAACTATATCAGGACATGATAACCGCATATCAAAATGGCGCTAAATACATCATAATTTTCGACTATGCCATGGAAACAGAAACTGGAATATCCCATGGAATACTCCAACAAGAACACTTAGATGCCCTTAAACAGTTCTGGAAATACGTCAAAACAAACCCTCAACCGAGTAACCCTGTTAATGAACGAATAGCATATGTACTTCCATCCGGCTTTGGTTATGGCTTCCGCGGATCAGATGATTGGTTCTGGGGTATATGGAAAGATAGTGCTCTTTCAAACCAGATTTGGAATGATGTGAATGCTTATTCTCAGCAGTATGACCAAAAATTTGATGTAATATATGTTGATACTCCAAATTTTGAGCATTGGGCTTATAGCAAGCTTATTTATTGGAATGGCACAGTGCAAACAAGACCGTAATTTCCAGGTTTTTTCCTTTCAGCTATCAAACAGTTTATCAGCTTAAGGGGGTATTTAACAGAAACTTTATTATGGTAACATGGGCATTTTAAAAAACAATTTGAGGAGTAATAAATGAAAACCACGGCGACTGAACAAGCAGGTGTATATGATCTAAGAACAAATTGGCCGCCTTACACTTATAGAGATTATCCCGAAATTAAACCTGAGACATATCAGGCTTTTCTAAACTTTTTAGACACAGAAAACACGTCAAAGCGTTTAATGGAACTACAACCCTGGGTATCTATATGCGACTCTCGCTGTTCCTTTTGCTATTTTCCGACTACTGCTACAAGTAAAGCCCGTATAGAACCATATCTTGCTGCGCTAAAAAAAGAACTTGACATGTACGCTAAAACTCGATACTTGCAAACAAGCGTTTTCGATGAGATTGTCCTTGGCGGCGGAACACCTAGTATTTTGACCGCTGAACAAATGATTGATCTAATAGAATACTGCAAGGAACGCTTTAATGTAACTGATGAATATTTCATAAAAGTTACAGGTTCCTCAAAAAGCTTTGACCGCCATAAAATTGTAAAACTTGCAGAGTACGGGACTTTCCAAATGGATATGGGTGCTCAAACTTTTGATAACACTCTGCGAAAAGCCTTCTGTCTACCCGACCCCGCAGAGCAGGTTGAAGATGCAATAAAGCTTGCACGTAAGCTAGGTATGTGTGTTTGTGCAGATATACTCTATAATCTACCCGGTCAAACTATGGAGTCCTGGGTAAATACGCTAAAGAAATGCATAGAGTTAGATATTGAAGTTGACGTTTACGCCTTAGAAGTTGTACCTGACACTATTTTAGATACACAAATAAAAGCAGGTAAAATGCCTCCCCCAGGTGACGTGGAATATGAGACTCAAATGTATCTAACCGCATATCAAATGTTAACTGATGCAGGTTACAAAGCTGTTGGACATGATAGATTCTCTCGCGAACCTTGGCACTTCAAAGAATCCTGCCTTAACGGTTGGCCCTTTGCCGCTCAATTAACCACGGGCGCAGGTTGCTTTATGGGTTACTTTGAAACGTTCTCTTACTCTAACATTGAAGATATTAACCAATACATGGAAGCTGTAAACGCGGGCAGATTGCCAATCAATAAAATTAGTGAATCTACAACAGAAGAAATGATGCAAAAAGTAATGACACGCCTCTATCTCCGATTACCCGTTGATAAACTCGAATTCAAAGAGCGATTCGGTAAAAATCCAGAAGACGTCTTTGGACCACAACTTGAACGACTTGTCGAAAAAAATTTACTAACAATTGATGACAAAGAAATCAAGATCACAAAACTTGGTGACATCTGGAAAGGTAACATTGCATGGGAATTCGCGGGCAACCCACGAGCCAAAAACATGCTCAAATAAGCATCCATAGATCGTTGACTTAAAACGTCAACAGCCTCTTTTTTAGACTCTAAATATCCATCAGTAAAGTTATAACCGTTTTTTTTTCTGTTATGTGGTCATTAGTTTTCTTATTGCGTTAACAAGTTTTTGGTTATCTTTATCTGAGCGGACAGTTACGCGGAAGTATGTGTTGTCTAGCCCTACAAAGGTGCAGCAATCTCGGATTAGCATGCCTAACTTTGCTGTTTCTTCTTTAATTTTAGTTGAAGTGATTTTGCCATTGGTTATTTTTACGAGCAAAAAGTTGGTATCTGAAGGGAAAACCTGTAAACCGGGGATTTCTCCAAGTTGCTCTGCAAATCTGATGCGCTCTTGTACAATTGTACGTTTAGTGTTTTCTATAAACTCTTTATCACTAAAAGCTGCTAAAGTAACAGACCCTGCGAGACTGTTTATACTCCACGGTTGTCGCACATCTAAGAGTTTGCTGATTAAACTTTTCGCAGCTACACCATAGCCAAAGCGTATGCCTGGCATGCCATAAAATTTAGTTACTGAGCGGATAACAAATAGGTTTTCATACTTGTTTACCTCGCCTGCTAATGTCTCTGTTTGTTCTCTGTCAGTAAATTCAATATAGTTTTCATCTATGCTAAAAATCACGTCTTTTTTCTGACAATACTCTACCAAGTCAAGAACTTCATCTTTTAGGTACAATTTACCCGATGGACTATGCGGGTTGCATATGGAAACGATTTTGGTGTCGGGTGTTATGGCTTTTTTGATTTTTTCGTTTTCCATACTAAAATCAGGTTGTAACTGTACATAGATGGTTTGTCCTCCTAAGCGTAATGCTGCTTTTTCGTATTCAGTAAAGGAGGGCACTGGCACTACAGCTTTAAAGTTAGTTTTTGAAAAAATTTCCGTAATCATGTAAATAAGTTCAATTGAACCATTACCTAAAATAATGTTATCTGCGTTCACATCTGGCTGATTAACATATTCTGCAATACTTTTGCATAATTCAACAGGGTTAGGGTCAGGATAGAATTTTATCAGTTTAGCGTTCTTTTCTACGGCTTCAATGGCTTTTTGTGAGGGACCTAAATGGTTAATTGGACCGCTAAAGTCAAGTGCTTCTGTAAGTGGGATATTGTATTTTCTGCAAAAACCCCAGACATCTCCACCATGGCTTACAAATCTGCGTTCTCTACATTCACCATTATTATTCGTCAATTTTTTTCTCCTCCATTAAACTTGCAATTTTTTTCTCTATTTGTAGATGCGCTCTATAATGCGCGTTATATTGATTAACCACTTTATATAGCCAGTAAATTATTCCAAAGCCTAATGTCACTATGGTAATTATCGTATACACTTTTATGGGTATCGTTTGTGTCATAAATATGCGCTCTGGGAAGGCTTGAGCAAGAAACTTTTCCTGTTCCGCTTCATGCATAGCTAAATCTTTAGAGAGTAAATATGTAATTATGAAAACTGGAATAACTAAAATAATGGCGGCGGCCCAAATTTTTGTGTTCATTTTATTTGGGTATTTGCTTGTTTTTGGTGCAGCTTTATTTTGGTGTTGTAGATAATTTATGACTTGTTTTTCGAGTTCTTGTTCTTTTTTGAAGTGTTTGTTTCTGTTTTCAATTAGGCGGTAAAACATGGGGAAGAATGCTAGTCCGAAAGTAATTATTGCGCTTAAGAACCACATAGAAAACCATGTTTTTTTATCGCTTTCTATTGGTGTAAATTTTGGGGTTTCCATGTTTCTCATCAATTATCCATAATTGCTGATTATAATGGTTGAGTAGCTAAACTTTATAAGTTCTTCCATTTAGGGTTATAAGTAGAATGAACTTAAAACAAGTGCTGGTCTCTATAGTAATTCCTATGTATAATGAAGTGAAGACTATAGGGTCTGTAATTGAACGTGTTCAGACCGTTATGAAGTCGTTAGGCTTAAATTATGAAATTATAGTGGTTGATGATCATTCTTTTGATAATTCTCTTATGGTTGCTAAGCGGTATCCTGTGCGTTTGTATCGTTTGACTATGCATGGCGGTAAAGGTATGGGGTTGCGTGCAGGTTTTGCTAAGGCTAGGGGTGATATAGTGGTAACTATTGACTCAGATGGGTCGCATCGTCCTGAGGAGTTGCCGCGGTTGTTACGTCCACTTTTGACTGATAAAGCGGATCTTGTTATTGGTTCGCGGTATTTATCTAGGCAAAGTGTGGATGCTAAAGAGCTCAATATGTTTGGTGTTAAGCTTTTTAATTTGATTATTCAAATGTTTATAGGTGTTCATGTTACTGATTCTCAGTCTGGTTTTCGTGCAATGAAGCGTGATGTTCTTGCTATTGAGCATTTGAAGTCATGTGGTTATGAAATTGAGACGGAAATGTTGGTGAAAACTGCTAAGAGTCGTTTTCGTGTCCTTGAGGTGCCGATAAGTTTTAAGCAGCGTACTTATGGCAGCTCAGGTGTTGTTTATTTAAATGATGGTTTTAGAATATTTGTCTCTATAATTTCAGCGTGGGTAAGGAGGGTGTAATCTTGTCTGACATTTTACCTAAAGTGTCAATAATTGTATCTACCATGAATAATGAGGCAACTATTGAGGAGTGCCTACAGGCGTTATTGTCACAAAATTATCCCATAGACAATTTGGAAATCATTCTAGTGGATGGCGGCTCAAAAGATAAGACTGTAGAGCTTGCTAAAAAATATCCTGTAAAGATATATCAAACGGTTTTGAATTGTCCGGCGGCATATAATTTTGCACAAAAACTTGCGCTTTATCCAATTTTAGGTTTTGTAGACTCTGACGCTAAAGTTGAACCAGATTGGCTAAGAAAACTAGTTCCTCATATAGCTGACTCTAGTGTTGGCGGTGTTAGCGGTTCAATTGATACCTGGAATACGGATAATCCGTGGGCAAGAAGCATAGGATATGAGCTTAAAACACGCTATCGCCGTATTGGAAAGTATACTAAGCGTATAGCTACTATGAATTTACTACTAAAAAAGGCCGTTCTTGAAGAAGTCGGCGGCT
Organism: Candidatus Bathycorpusculum fermentans; assembly: GCA_009787175.1. Classification (GTDB taxonomy): domain Archaea; phylum Thermoproteota; class Bathyarchaeia; order Bathyarchaeales; family Bathycorpusculaceae; genus Bathycorpusculum; species Bathycorpusculum fermentans. The sequence continues at coordinate 24,609 of WRGM01000170.1, forward strand.
GGGCAGAGGATATGCCAAGTCAATATGATACTGAATTTGGCTATAGATTAGTCTTAAAAGGCTATAAAATAGCCTATGAACCCTCTTCCGTATGCTATCATTTTAACAGGTCGTCTACTCAAAAATTTTATCGCCAACAGTTACAATACGGCAAAAACACCCTACGACTATACCTCAAACATGGCACATTAGCGCAGGGTGACGAAATTACCGATGTTGGCATGAACATTCAACCAATATGGCTCTTGGTAACAATGACCAGCTTCCTGTTAGGCATAATACCCCCTCTCCGTCTCCTATGGTACCTGTCAGGCATCCTGTTCTTAGCAATGACTGCTTACTATATCTATTCCGCAACAAAAATCGCTATTGAATTTAAAGACAAATCCGCAATGCGCCTAATTATACTCTACTACATACGCTCATTTGCATGGTTCACCGGAGCTATAATTACAACAATAGCATACATTGGAGGTAAACGTAGATATGGCAAATAGAAACATTTGTTTTATATCCCCCGAATACTGGCCACTTGCAGGCGGCACAGGCGCTTACATATATTATCTATCTAGAGAATTAATGAAAAACAACTACAACGCCCATATAGTAACAGGCTCAAACCAGACCACTGATATGCAAGTTAACAATCAACTCTGGGTATACTTCCAAAAAATTCCCAAAATCCCAATAATAAAATCATACATGTTCGCAGAAGCTAGCTACCGAAAACTCAAAAGCATAAACAACAACGCAAATGTTGACATTATACATCCACAGTTACCCCTAACACCAAGCTTTGCCATACCACCAAACTTTGGAAAAACCATAGTCTGCACCGTTCACTCCACATGGAAAGGCGAAGCAGAAGCCATAAACAGAGAACCATATAGCCGATTAAATGCAAACGAAAAATTCCTCGTAAGCTTCAACAGATTCCTACAATTCTTCGAAATCGCAATGATAAAACGCGCCAACCGCATAATCGCAGTTAGCGACTTTACAAGACAAGAACTAAAAAAATACTACAACATACCCGAAAACCGCATACACGTCATCCACAACGGCGTCGACACAAACAAATTCCAACCCGCCAAAGACAAACAAAAAATAAAAACCGAACTCGGCCTAAACCCAAACGACCACATAATCCTCTCCGTAGGCCGACTATACGCCCGAAAAGGCCTCTTCACCCTAATAGACACCCTATCAACAGTAATTAAACAATTCCCAAACACCAAACTCGTCATCAGCGGCAAAGGCCAAAGCAACGAAATGACAAAACTCCACACACACGCAAAACACCTAGCAGTAGAAAAAAACATACTATTCACCGGCTACTACCCCGACCAAAAACTACCCAAACTCTACCAAGCCGCCGACATCTTTGCCTTCTCAACATTCTACGAACACCACCCATTTGCCATACTCGAAGCTCTCGCAACCGGACTACCAGTAGTAACAACAACCGTAGGCGGAATCGCCGAAACCATAGAAACAGGCAAAAATGGTCTACTAGTCCAACCCTCCAACTCTAAACAATTCGCTGACGCCATACTATATCTACTCCAACATCCAACAGAAGCCGCTGAAATAGGTACAAACGCCCGTAAAACCGTTACCAAACACTATGACTGGAGCATAGTCGTAAAAGAAGTTATACAAGTCTACCAAGAAGCATTAAATGATGTATAATTAAACTGTTAATTATAACTTTTTACAAAATGGTTACGCAAAAATAGAAGAGTAGATTTTACTTTTTCTCTTCTTTAGGCTTGGAGCCAATTTCAACAACAAGTATGTTTACTTGATAGTTTTTGCCACCTGACATCATTTTGCCTTGGGCATGATAACCACGGCTGCCTGTTTTGAAATCCTTTTTACTTAAAAGAAAATTCATTTTTTCTCCATTTAACTGGATAGTTGCCATATCAACTTCATTACTCATTTACATTCATCCTCTATTATACTCTAAATAATGCTTTACTTGTTTTTCAATTTTTTGATACTACCTTACGCCAGTATGTCCTAAAGAGTTTATTGTCCAGTTTAATATAACTATTTAGTGTTTAGCATTATTTCCTCTCTATAATCCTTGCGTTTGCTTATGCCTATGATATTTACTTGTTATTGGGCATCATGAGTTGTGAAGGGGCTTGTTAAATTTTAATGTTGATGCTGTTTAAACGTGTATTTTTCGTGTCTTATGTACTAAAGATATATAAGGTTCTGTTGAAATGGTAAGGGTAGTTGTCGGTCATAGGACGCGTGTCCCACCTGATCCCGTTCCGAACTCAGAAGTTAAACCGTGTTCCGTTCCCAACTGTAGTGCGGTCTTCGGCCGCGTGAACTCGGGAAAGCTGACACTACTTCTTCCATTTCTCTTCTTATGTTATCTTCTAACTTTTCTACATTATGTTGTTGGTGTTTTGTCCAAAACTTTTTTGCATAAATTTTATATTCTCTGTTTGCGTTGAAATTTGTGAAGTGACTTCAAATGGGGTATTGCTTTATTTAACCGCTTTCCAGATCGTATAAAATTTTTAGACACTACTCTGCGTGATGGTGAACAAACACCAGGGATATCTCTTGTGCCTGAGAACAAATTACGCATAGCTCAACAGCTTGATGAACTTGGAGTAGATGTAATTGAAGCGGGGTTTGCCGCGGTTTCTAAGGGTGAATTTGAGGCTGTCTGTTTAATAGCTAAGCAGGGTTTACGTGCTGAGGTGGCAAGTGCTGGTAGATGTACAAAAAATGATATTGATGCAGCTATAAATAGTGGTGTTCAAGCTATGAATATCATTATACCTACTTCTGATTTGCATATAGAGCAGAAACTGCATAAAACACGTAGCCAAATTTTAGAACTTACTGAGGAATGCGTAACTTATGCTAAAGCGCATGGCTTAAAAGTTGATTTGCTCGCTGAGGATGCTACGCGTTCCAATTTTGATTATCTGCTCAAGGTTTTCCAGACTGCTGCGGCCTGTGGTGTGGATCGTGTAACTCCTTGTGATACTGTGGGTATTTTGTCTCCTGATAGTTCTTATGATTTTTTTACACGGTTAACTGCGGAAATTAACGTGCCTGTTGGTGTGCATTGTCATAATGACTTCGGTATGGCTGTTGCTAATACTATAGCTGGTCTTGGTGCTGGTGCTCAAATGGCTCATGGGACGATTAATGGTTTAGGTGAGCGTGCGGGTAATGCGGCTATTGAAGAGATTGTAGTAACTCTTCATGAGCTTTATCGGAAGCGTTTGTCTATTAAAACTGAGCTTCTTTATAGTACTTCTCAATTGGTTTCGCGTTTAACGGGTGTTTATCCGCAGCTTAATAAGGCGGTTGTTGGTGAGAATGCGTTTACGCATGAGTCTGGTATACATACTCAGGGTGTGCTTGCTAACTCTGCAACGTATGAACCCTTCTCGCCGGCTTTGGTGGGTCGTGTTCGTCATATTGCGTCGGGTAAGCATTCGGGTTCGCATGCTATAAAGGCTGATCTTGATAGTATGGGTATAAAACCTACTGAGGAGCAGTTTCAGGAAATTTTTCAGCGTATAAAGGACTTTGGTGATAAGGGTAAAAACGTTATGGATGCTGATGTATTAGCTATAGCTGAAGATGTTATGGGTCTTGGCGGTGTTAAGCCTATTGAGCTTTTGGAGATGTCTTTTTCTGGTGGCGATAAAACACCTGCTCGTGCAACTGTTCGTTTATGTGTAACCAGTAAAACTGTTTGCGGTACTGCTGAAGGTGTTGGTCCTGTTGATGCAGCTATAAACGCGGTGAAAGATGCTATAAAAGAGACTGAAGCTATTGAATTGGATCAGTATAATGTTAAAGCAATCACTGGTGGAACTGATGCTGTAGTTGAAGTAGTTGTAAATATGCGAAAAGGCTCTAGAATTGTTACCGCTCTAGGCGTACATGAGGACATAGTTAAAGCTAGTCTAAATGCAGTTATAAGTTGCATAAATGTACTTATAACAGATTACAGCAACATAAATAACAAAACGTAATGGCGTAGCCTCTTTGCTGTTTTACTTTCTTTTTGTTTTTCACGAGTTTCGCACTTAGTGGCATAACGACGTAGTCACGGCGTGTTGAATGGCGGGTTTAATGACGAGCCAATTTGTAGGGTAGAATGCCCAGCGCCTTGTCATCTTTCGATGATAGGTTTCTGAACTCCTCCCTCAGAACCCTCCGTGCAAGTTTCCAAGCAGAGGGCTCGCCAGCTATTCCTAAAGCATTTGCGTTAGTATTGATAATTTCATTTCGGCTTTTTGCATTTCGCATACCTCATTTTTTCATCAATCGAATAACCTGCCGTCCTTCGCCACTTGTGAACAGTATTGCTGCATCCGGTTTTACGGCATTCCCTGTCAGTTCAGGGTTCTCAGACTACTGCGACGGCTCCGTTACCATACCAGAAGGTTTTTTCTGCGTCATCTTTCTTGCTTTTTTAGGGCTTGAAATTTATCTCCCCTTTTGGGAATTTCGCATAACCGTTTGGCGTTCTGGTTTAGGTAATCCCCGTTTAAATTTACTGACACTTGGTGTGGTTTAGGTTCCCATTCATCTCTTTGACGTGTATCTTACACGTTGGAAAAGAACCGAAGAGTAGGGCTACACCCTGCAAAATTGTGCCGTAGGTTTTTTCATGCATGCGTCAATCAGTTTTTGACTGTTACCACCTGAATTCTCGCCAAAATTATAGTATACAAGGCTGAAATTTATGCGTTGTTTTTTGTTGCATGTTATTTGTTATGTTTCATTGCGAT
>WRGM01000171.1 GCA_009787175.1 Candidatus Bathycorpusculum fermentans
GCACAAGGCGGTAGTTGGATTATGTATCAACGTGAAAATTTTCAATCGCTCCCTAACAGCATAAACCAATGTCGAACACTACCCTTTTTTTTCACTGTTAATCGCCAAAAGCTCATACAACAGACTGACTAACAAGTTTTAAAATAACGCTCAAACGCCTTGTTTATAAACTATTTTAGTCAAAAGCCGGCGTAAATCAGGGAGATAGACAAAGTAACCTCTAAATGGTCTGTCTACAAAACACTGGAATTAGCACCTTGTCCGACCGTGTTGTCTACCATCAAAAAACAGTTATCGTCTAATTCCACACTTAAATGGTCTAATTCCATAATCTAATTCCACACTTTCCATAGTTTTACATGCACCTTGCAAGCTTTGGATTTGAAAAATCTTGTTTTCGTGGATAAGCGTTCTCTGTATTTTGCTTGTACGCGTCTTTATGTATGGACAAAACCAGATCAACGCGTTAATACTGAGAGCATAAAGGATGTGTAGTTTAAACAGCAGTTGATTTTGTCAACCATTCGGTTTGATGTGGTGCAGGTGTCTTTGGTGTTTGAAGTAACACTGGATGGTTTTTGTTTGGGAAATATGTGTAATCATGTCTTGTACCTAGTTTTGGAAAAGATGTTGTTGTGATTTGGGATAATAGTGCAGTTCATATAAAATTGGTTACTTAAACGTTTAAGGTGTGTGGGGTTAAGGCAGTTTGTCTTTTTCTTGTTTTTCCTGATTTTAATCCTTAGAGTTGTTGTGGGTCTATATTGAGGTTGGTTTAAGGAAATTAAAAACGTGAACTGTAGACACTTTGGTCACTGCTATGTACTTTATTCTCTTAAATGTTTCACCAGCGTTAATTACAGCGCGGGTTAAACACTGCAGATATGAATAATAAACCGTTAAGTTGTGATGGTAAAGCCTAATGTCTATTAAACTTTAGTTAATTAACCTATAGTTAACATTAATTAACTTAAGGTTTATTAGATTTCTTGTTGGTAATTACTTAATTTAAAAGTTGGAAAAAACATGCAAAAAACAAGAATGTGGTTAATTGCAGCATTACTCATCGCAATAGTTTTAACTTCAGCTCCTTTGATATTTATAAGCGGAAACACACTAACAAGTAACAATAACAGTAAAACCGTAATCACAGCGGTGGATGATACAATTGCTAATGTAACAATTGACTCTGTTTCCCCTTATCCTACTTTATCTTTAATGCATAATGGTGCAGAGTTTTCGTTTATTGTTGTAGGTGGCTTGGTTAGTGTTAAAAATTTTTGTGATTATCCATACTATTGTTGTTGTGTGTATTATCCTATATTGAGGTATGTATATTGACACATTCAATTGTAGTTAAACTAAAAATATTTCTACTTATAGATTTAATCATAGTAGGCGCGACTGTTGGAACCTATTTTTACTTTCAACACCAAGGTCTCATACCTGAAAGAGATAGTATTATGCCTGCATATAAATCGACAAATAATAAATCTGCAGTTTTTGTTTTTACAGATTTATTGGTTAATCCATCTGAAACCTTTGCAGGTCAACCAATACAGATTTCGGTGAACGTGACAAACATAGGCGATATTGGAGGTCATAAAACAGTTGAGCTTGAAATAAATGGGGTTGTTAAAGACTCTGTGGACATAACCCTTACGGGTTTAAACGCTTCTAAAATTGTCGAATTTACAGTTTTCGAAATTGATGAAGGAGACTATACTGTGAAAATTGATGATTTAGTATCTTCTTTTGTGCTAAAGAAAATTGTTGATGGTGATTCAGGTTCCTCTGTCGTTGTTGGTGATTCAAGTTCAGTAATACTTTACGGTCTTAAAATTAGTCCTGCTGAAATTCGACCTGGTGAATCTACTACTATATCTGCAACTGCTATAAATCCCTCTGAAAATGCAGATACTTTACGGGTAACGTTAACTGTTGATAATGTTTCCGTTGAGACAAAGATAGTCAACATAAACGCACATGCTACTGTAACTGCTGATTTTACAATCTCTGCATCAGTTGAAGGAACACATACTGTTAAATTAAATGGGCTTAACAGTTCATTTACTGTTGTGCCTGCTGGCTATTATACTCTTGTAATTGACCGTTCAGGCGGTGAAGGCGTTCCTTTACCTTTCACCCTTAACGGAGCAGAACATGAAACCGTTTTCTCAGCACTTTTACCCGCAGGTCAATACAAAGTTACGGTACCAACTATTCTTAATATTGGCACTGGTGTTGTAGAGTTTGGGTCTTGGAGTGACGGTTCTAGATCTCCTTCATTAACTTTTACACTTGATAAACCTCTAACTTTAGTTGCCAATTACAACCTCATTAGTGGATATGCCTCGTGCCCCTCACTTTACATTTGGAACGGCAACGACTACACATACATAACGGACGTATCCAACTCTGGCTGGCTAGGATACATAGGGTACATCAACGCCAATGGAGACATCATATTTAGTGGCGGCAACCCCTACGACTATGTTAAACTCGACAAAGACGTATTAACTGCCAAAAACGGATATTTTGACATTGCGCTCTCACAACAGTGGGATGAACTTTTTTACCTAGACACCACCAGTTTGCTTGTCGTTGACCACCCAGTTGGCACGGACGTTTACACTTCAATGACAAACTATCTAAACAAAGGCTACACAGGACAAATATACACCACCACAACAAGCACACTACTTAGCCCCATAAACGCAATTAACGAAAAAGGTCAAGATGTACTAGCAGCAATACTTGTACAAGACGGCAACTTTACACCAGGTGTTAACGGCAACGATAGTCCCTCATGGGACAACATCGTCCAAAATCAACTAACACTTAATTTAGGAGACCTCTCAAAAGCTGATACAATAAAACTGGTCATAACCGGCATGGTGGACTGGGGACCAGCAGACACATACTACAACTGGATAAACCAATTCAAAGAAGCCGCATCATCTAGCCTTATAGCTGATGGCACCCCAATCACGCCAATGTCCAAAATGGAAATCCTGCTAAACGACGACAAATGGATAGAAGCACCTCAAGACCGCCAAATACCACTACCCAGCGACTACACAGCCCGAACATTCACCGTAGACCTGACAGGGCTATTCCCCAAAGACACAACCAACTATGTAATACGATTCACTAACTTTTGGAACGTAACATATGACTACATAGGCATAGACACTACATCCCAACAAGACATAACAATAACCACCCTAAAACCATCATCCGCAAAACTAGGCCAATTCTGGGACACTACATCAACCTCTTCAGGCGCATTCACACGATATGGTGACGTAACAGAATTACTGCAAGAAATAGATGACATATTTATTATAGGACGACAAGGCGACCAAATTAATATACAATTCTACATCGAAAACCTGCCTGAACCCGTAGAAGGAATGGAACGCGACTACTTCTTTGTCGTCGCCTGCTGGTTCAAAGACCCGCCCGGAGAATGGGGCTACGGATACACATTCACAGTTGAACCACTGCCTTTTCTTAACATGACAGGCTTCCCCTACACCAACAAAGAAATATACCCTTACGATATCACACACATCAGCTACATAAACGAATACAACACAAGAATAATCACTTAATATCGTCTTTTTTGGAAGAGGAACTTGACATCAAATTAACTTAAGAGAATGGTTGATATGATTGGCGAACTAACTTGGAACTTACTTAGGCTTATTATGCTGGCAGGGCTTGGAGTGGCGGGGGTACTTTCGGTTTTGATTTGGAAGAAAAATCGTGTTTCTCGGGTTACTTTTTTGAGGTTTGTTATTCAAGCTGTTGGTTTAGTGTCATTGTATTTTTTATTCTCCCTTAAACCAGCTGTATCTCTTCTTTATGTGATTATTTGTTGGTTTATATTGACCATTTTTCTTGGTCGGTTTTTTTGTGGCTGGATATGTCCCTTTGCTTTTGTTATGGATATAGAAAATGCAGTAAGAAAAACTCTTAAAATTCGATATCGGCTTCTTCCAGATGGACTTAATAGGTTTCTTCATAGAGGTAGATACATAATTTTGGAGGTGTTTTTGTTTTTACCTATTGTTTTGTGGTCGCTAAATTCGCCATCAAATTTAACTGTTGCAGGAGTTATGGCTAAGTTGTTTGCTGGACCTTTTAGGCCATATAACGTCCTAATAGAGCCTCTTGTACCCTTTATTGTTCCTTGGACAGGGCAGCTGACTTTAGGTACTGTTAACTTTAGTTATCCCTACGTAAGTAGTTTTGTAACTTTTATTGAAGCACTTCCTGGACGAACTTTTGCTGTTATGTTTGTTGTAGTTACGTTGATGGGTGCTTTTTTTATTCGGCGGATTTGGTGTCGTTTTTGTCCTACAGGTTCTTCTCTATCGGCTATTAATCAGTTTAAGGTCTTTAAGGGTGTGCCGTTGCTCTATGTTGAGAAGGATGAGGAGAAATGTACGAAATGTGGTATATGTAAGCGTGTTTGTCTTGTGCAGGTTAATGAGGTCTATGAGCAGAAAGGCGGAAAAATTGGGACTTCACAGTGTATTCTTTGTGCAAGATGTGTAGAAATGTGTCCTTATGAGGATGCACTTAAAGTAAAGTTGGGTAAAAAGGATGTGTTTAAGTCAAGAAATTGGTTGGAGCCAGCAAATGGTGAATGAGAAAAAAAATTAGTTTTTTGGTTTTTGTTTTGTTAGTGTTTAGCATTATTTTTCTAAACATGTTCAACTTACAGTTAAATTTGGTTAAGTTTGAGTTTAAATAGTTTAGTGTGGTAATCATCATAAGATATTGGATATGCCCGCATGTTTAAGGAGGTAAAAAAGGTTGAACAACAAGGTTATACTTGCAGTTATTCTTATTGTAGCAATTGCATCTGCTTCTTTTTACATTGTTTACAATGAGTTCTACGAGCATAAACAGACTTCAATTTCTTATTTGTCCCCTCTACAGACGCCTGTTCAAACACCCGTAGTGTCAACAGATTCTGCCTCTTATTACCCTATAACCGTAATTGATGATGATGGCACTTTGGTTATTATTAAATCAGCTCCTAAGAGTATTGTCTCTTTAGCACCTAGTAGTACAGAGATTTTGTTTGCGGTTGGTGCTGGCGATCAAGTTGTAGGTGTTACAGATTTTTGTAATTACCCTTATAATTTTAAGGCATGGGTTATAGCGGGTAACATGAGTAGTATTGGCGGTTACTGGCATCCAGTAGTCGCGTCTATAATTGCCGTGAATCCTGATTTAGTTATTGCCTATGGTGATGGGGTGAGTGATGATGCTGCTGTGGAGTTGCGTGAATTAGGTTATACTGTGTTAGTGTTAAACCCTAAAAATACCCAAGATATATTAAATGATATTAGCCTTATTGGTAAAGCAACTGGTCATTCTGATGAAGCCGCAGTTACAATAGATAATATCCAAGTACGTATTAATGCAGTAACTGATAAAGTTGTGGGCATAACTGATAAACCCAAAGTTTGTTACTTAACGTTGGGTCGCTATGTTGCGTGTGCAAATAGTTTCATAAGTGACTGCATTACTTTAGCTGGTGGCATAAACGTTTTTGATGATGTAGCTGGGCAGTATCCTGTTGTAAGTGACGCAGCAGTTGTTGCCAAAAATCCTGATGTAATTATTTCTAGTACATCTGTTGTCTCTCTTTCTGTTCGTGCTGACTGGAATAACATAAATGCAATTAAAAACAATCAGGTCTATAGACCAAGTAATGGTGATATCTATGAGCGTTCTGGACCTAGATTTATTGATGTTGTAGAAGATATTGTACATATGCTTTATCCTGATCTCTTTATGTAGAAATATGTGTTTGGTGCTGTAAAAAAATGGTGTAGCCTTACAATGATGGTGTCATGTCGTCTATAACTTGGGGTGAGTTAAATGTGTGCGTATCTAGTGTGTTTTATGGTGTCACGTTTTTGAGTTTTTTTGTGTTTTTCTATAGGTGTGTGTTTTTTGATGGTTTTGTGCTGCTCTTGAAGCTTTACGTGGTGTGGCTTTATGTGTTTCTGTTCTTTTTTTGATGGGTCTGTTGTGTGTATCTAAATTTTATTCAACCTATGATTAAGTTTAGTTGTGTTATATTTAAATAGTTTGGTTGGATATTCCATCCATAAAAATGTTTGGAGAAATATGTCTAACATGTTTAACGAGATGAAAAGAAAATGAATAACAAGACTATAGTAGCTGTTATCATTGTTGCTGTAATAGCTGCAACTACCGCTTTCGTTGTTTACACAGAATTTTATGCAACCTCACCAACACCTATGACACCACCTGATCAATCACCTACTTTCCCCGCTCAATCACCAACATCACCCGTAACTTCTAACCCTACACCCACCCCATCTTCTGACACTTCTGGCTCATCTGGTGGTAATCAAAATGTTAAACCTACACCTTATTACCCCCTAACTGTAACCGATGTTTGGGGTACCGAAGTGGTTATTAAATCAGCACCTAAACGTATTGTGTCATTAGCACCCAGCATCACAGAACTTGTGTTTGCTGCCGGCGCGGGAGACCAAGTTGTAGGTGTTACAGATTATTGTGATTACCCATACGCCTTTAAGACATGGATTGCAGCAGGTAACATGAGTAGTATCGGTGGTTATTGGCATCCTCCAATAGAACCCATAATTGCAGTGAATCCTGACTTAATTTTTGCCTGTGGCGATGGGGCAAGCGATGAAGCAGCAGTTAAATTGCGTGCACTAAATTACACTGTGGTCGTACTAAACCCAATAACTATCCAAGCGATAATAAACGATATCGAACTTATTGGCAAAGCAACAAATCATACTGTTGAAGCTACAGCAACAATAAATAATCTGCAAACACGCATCAATGCTGTAAAAGACAAAGTTGCGAACATAACCGATAAACCTAACGTTTGCTACATGATGGGAACAACATATGCTGCAGGTTCAGGCAGTTTTATAAGTGATTGCATTACTTTGGCTGGTGGCGTAAACGTTTTTGGTGATCTAGAAGCAGCTTATCCACAAGTATCTCGTGAAGTAGTCATAGGTAAAAATCCTGACATAATTATCACATCTGGATCTACTAAAACTTTCCTCAACAATACTAACTGGTCAACCATTAATGCAGTTATAAACGGCAAAGTCTACACAGTAAACAACTATAATGCATATTCACGAAACGGTCCAAGATTCATCGAAGCATTAGAAGATATTGCAAGCAAAATACATCCAGAACTATTTGGCACTGCACCTTAAAACGGTGCTACCACTAATAATTCTCTTTCTTTTTTCTATATGGTCATAATGTGCACATACATAATGTATGAGCGACCAATCTTGATGAACAGGTGAACATGAATGGTTGAAATAAAAGATGTAACAGTCGCTTTAGGGGTAATCTGTATTATGCTTGTCGCAAGTTCAGCTATACTCTTTATTGAACAGCAAAATACAAAAATTTTAGAAGAACAAGTATCTATTCTCAATACACAAGTTACTAACCTGCAAGGTGACATAAGCACTCTAAATGGCATCATTTCTGAATATGACAAACAAATTTATGATTATAAAAAACAAATCGAAACTTTAACAGAAAAAACTAACAATTACACAAACATCGCCAACCTCAAAGAAACCAGGATGATACTTGATAACAAAATATATGCTCAAGATGCAAATACATCAATCACAATATTTGACGAAACTGTAAATTATGCTGGCTACTTTGAAATCAAAGCTGAGTCAACATCTAACACAACTTATCTTCAAACATCATACAAACATAGCAACTTAAACTTCAATCAAACAATTACTGTGGGTACCAATGGAACAGCCTACTTTCCAATACTGCCTGGAACAATAGAAATTCTAATGGGTAACACTGACACAAAAACAAGCCAAGTGACAATAACTCTAAACTACATCTGCTAATTCACCTTATTTATCTATCTACACTACAACGAACAGGCTTAAATGCAGTATTTCTGTAAACAGAACTGAGTTTTTAGATGGTTACTGCTTTAAAAAAACGTTTCTTCGCCATTATTTACACGGCTAAAATAGGGGTATAGTGAAATGGTTTGGAGTAGTATCTGTTGTAGAGTTGAACAGGTTCTAATAATATACATCACTACCCACATCTGCGACATTACCTGAAATTTCACTATTTACTCTATTGAATGTCCCATACCAGTTACACACACCACCACCTTGATGTGCGATGTTACCTGAAATCACACCACCAAACAAACTGCAATCACCATAATAAATGAACACACCTCCACCATCATTAGCTCTATTATTAACAACCACGCCACCGACGCTCTCACCAGATATAATAAAAGAACCCGTGGCAGCCACATACACGCCACCACCCCAAACAGCCACGTTATCTGAAATCTCTCCACAGTACATTTCAAAAACACCTTTAGTATACACGCCACCACCACTGCCTATGGCTGTATTATTGACAATGACCCCGCCTAACATAGTAAAAATACCTGCGTTATACACACCACCACCCATACCACCATTATGCTCCATAGTACCACTAGCAGTATTACCAACAATTTCGCCCCCAAGCATACTAAAAGAGCCTTCCCAAGACACACTCACACCACCAACATTATCCGAAATCACTCCACCAACAAACTCAAAAACACCACCTCTAACAACTACCCCACCGCCGTCACCACTACCATTATCCATATTGCCCGAAATCTTGCCATCAACCATAACAAATACACCACCCGACTCAACAACAACCCCTGCACCATGAGTGCCCTCATGTGTCACAATAATGTTGCCAAGCGTCAACCGTCCACCATTCTCAACCGTAATAACACTTACACCAGCTATACCAGTTAACCGGAAAAAACCGTTTTTGCAAGAAGCACTTTTTAATGTAACATCTGCACATGCAGGAATAACAAGTGTGCTAAGGGCAATGTCTTTAGTTAGGGCAATATTGACATGCCTGCCAGTTTCTGCCTTATTAACAGCATTCCTAAGCTCAACCGCAGATTTAACACGTATGGAATTATTGTCTATCATTAACGTTTTATAAGCAAAAAGAGAAGAAACCAATAGTACTGTCATAAACATCAAAGAGATGACTAACAGAGTCTTGTGGCGTAAACTCTGCAAACCAGTTTTGAATTTAACGGACATGTCATCACCACTTATACATGTAGCCTAAAGTGAAAAGTAACTGGTTGTTTATATGTTTGCTTTGTGCGTATGTATGGTTGTTTTTATTAAACTTTAGTTAATCAACTTATTGTTAATATAAGTTAACATGATGTTTATTAAACTTGGCGTGTATGTACTTCAACTTAAATGGAGAGATAAAATGCAAAAAAAAATTTTGTATTTAGTTACAGCGTTAGTTATTGCGATAGTTTTAGTTTCAGCCATAGTGGTTTACACAAATCCACAAATCACTAGTGACGGTAAACCTATAACTGTGGTCGATGATAACGGTACTGAAGTAACCATAAACTCAGTACCTGAACGTATTGTATCTTTAGCGCCTGGTAGTACAGAGATTTTGTTTGCGGTTGGTGCTGGCGATCAAGTTGTAGGTGTTACAGATTATTGCGATTACCCCCCCAAACTTACTGAACAGATAGCAAATGGTAAAACAAGCTCCATTGGTAACTATTGGATGCCCTCTATAGAGCCTATTATTGCGTTGGAGCCTAATTTAGTTATTGCAAGCGGTGGCGGAGCAAGTGATGAGGTCGCAACTAAACTACGTAATCTGGGCTACACCGTAATAGTACTAAACCCTCAAACAGTTAACAACGTATTAGATAATATTAACCTTGTAGGCAAAGCATCTGGTCATACGAAGGAAGCTGCGACACTGGTAGATAGTCTTCAAAAACGTATAGATGCTATAGAAAACAAAATTGTAGGCATAACTGATAAACCTAAAATTTATGTTGAAGTATCTGATAACCCTTTAATGTCTGTGGGACCAAAGAGTTTTATTAGCGATCTCATAACTTTAGTTGGTGGCGTAAATATTTTTGCTGATGCAGACGTGACTACACCTACAGTCAGCTCTGAAGTCGTTATAGGCAAAAACCCTGACATAATTATTTCAACATGGGCATCCGTTGACAATTTTAGCAAACGCGCAGGTTGGTCAAGCATAAGTGCAGTTGCAAACAACAAAATATACGATGTAAGCAAAGAAAACATTTACCAGCGTCCTGGTCCCAGGTTCATTGATGCCTTAGAAGACCTTTCAAAAGTGCTTTATCCCAATATCTTTGCCTAACCTTTTCTTTTTTCTTTTTAATGAATTTGTTCGGAGTTGACTGCAATTAACTCATTTCCTATAAAAAAATTCAATGCATCTCAAAAAGCTAAAAACTGGCTGATTATCATACTTGGGCTTTTCACACTGTTGATATGCTCTATTTTGTTATCTATAAGCATAGGATATGTTCCCATTTCAATTCCAAACATTATTAAAGTATTTCTTACAAATACTCTAGGTATTAACAAACTGTTTCATTTCCAAGTTTCAACGGTTGAAACAGTACTAATCCTTCAGGTACGTTTTCCAAGGGCATTATGCGCCGCACTTGTCGGGGCAGCTCTAGCTGTATCGGGCGCAGCTTACCAAGGACTATTTAGAAATCCAATGGCTGATCCATACACAATAGGAGCCTCATCAGGCGCAGCGTTAGGTGCCACAACAGCTATTCTTTTTGGATTTGGCATAACAATACTAGGTATAAGCATAATGCCTCTTTTCGCGTTCATAGGCTGCTTAGTGACTGTGCTTGGCGTATACGCAATTTCACGAGTAGGCAACAAAGTACCTGTACAAACTCTCCTCCTTTCAGGAGTTGCCGTAAGTATACTGCTAAGCGCAATCGTCAACGCTTACTTTTCACTCTTTCCTGAACAATTTCGCCAATCAGCCTTTTGGCTCATGGGCAGCGTCTCATATGCCGAATGGCTTGATGTATGGAGTGTACTGCCATTTATAATAGGTGGCTCAATAGTTATCTACATGTTCTCCCGTGACCTAAACATATTATCGCTTGGCGAATCCGAAGCTACACATTTAGGTGTAGACCTTGAAAAAATGAAAAAAGTTCTCATTGTAGCTAGTGCTTTTGTAACAGCTGCTGCAGTCTCAATAAGCGGCTTAATCGCCTTTGTCGGCTTAATAATCCCACACTTGACTCGTTTAATATTCTCTCCCGATCACAGAATTCTTGTCCCAGCATCTGCCCTAATGGGTGGTACATTCCTTGTATTATGTGATATTTTGGCAAGAGTCGTAATATCCCCCTCAGAATTACCTGTAGGTGTAATAACTGCAATCTGTGGTGGACCATTTTTCCTTTATTTAATGCGAAGAAAGAAAAAAATAGATGTAACATGAGGCAACAAATATGGTACACTTAAAAATCAACAATATCGATTGTTACTATGACTCTTTTAAAATTATAGACAATGTCAGTTTCCACTTTCAAACTGGACAATTTGTAGGTATACTTGGACCAAACGGGTCAGGAAAAACAACCCTGCTAAAAAGCATAAGCCACATCCTTAAGCCTAAAACTGGTACAATTCTTCTTGAAGATGAAGACATTTACACTTTGAAAGCTGTAGATGTAGCTAAAAAAATGGCTGTTGTCTCCCAAGGTGCAATGATAGCTTTTAGTTTTACAGCTATTGATGTTGTATTAATGGGTCGCTCACCGCACCTGTCTCGTTTTGCTATGGAAAGTGACAAAGATATTGAAATTGCTAAGAAAGCAATGTCTTATACTGGAACGTTACATCTTCAAGATCGACCAATAACTGAATTAAGTGGTGGAGAACGACAACGTATTATCATTAGTAGGGCACTAGCTCAAGAACCGCAAGTTCTGCTTCTTGATGAACCTACTACATTTCTTGATGTAGCTAATCAGTTGGAAATAATGGATTTACTTAAACAGTTATGTAATGACAAAAAACTTTTAGTTATAGGTGTATTTCATGATTTTAACCTTGCAGCTCGATACTGTGACTCTTTTATACTGTTAAAGAACGGAAAAATAGTTGATAGTGGAAAAATAGACGTGTTAACAAGTGAAAATATTAAAACAATTTTTAACATAGACACGGTTGTAAAGCAGAATTCTATAACAAAAACACCATATATCATCCCGATATCTACTAATCATAAAGCGCCTTGCCGTAACTTAACTATTCATATAATCTGTGGCGCTGGAAGTGGTAGTTCCCTTATGAAACTTTTAACAGACGACGGCTATAATGTAACAACTGGTGTCTTAAACCTGCTTGATACAGATCAAGAGACTGCAGAATTCCTAAAAATTTCTGCAATCACAGAGGCTCCCCTGTCTTCAATTAGTGATGCTGCTTACAAAGATAATTTAAGGTTAATTAAAAAAGCTGATTTCGTAATCATAACATCCTTTCCATATGGCTATGGTAACATTAAAAATTTGGATGCTGCAAACTTTGCCGTTGAGCAGAATATTCCCACTTTTTTGTTAAATGAATCTCCAATAGAGTTACGGGATTACACCAAAGGCCAAGCACAGAAAAAAATGCAAGAAATTAAAAATAGAGGCGCTGTTTCAGTTAAAGACGAAAAAAACCTTTTATTAGCCCTCAACTATTTAGCCAAAAAACATGCTGAGGTCAAAACTTTTTCTCCTCAGCACGTACTATCTGCGATAGCTACTCAAATGGAGATTACACAATGAGAAGTATTGCTTTTTACGGGAAAGGTGGTATCGGAAAATCTACCACAATTTCCAATGTCATCGCTGCTCTATCCCTGAAGAACAAAAAAATCCTGCAGATAGGCTGCGACCCAAAGCATGACTCAGCCAGATTGCTTTTAGGCGGTTTTACCCAAACAACTGTACTTGAACAGCTAAACACAACTGGACTAGTTTCACTTGACACAGTGATGCTAACTGGTTATAATCAGGTAAAGTGCATAGAGTCTGGCGGTCCCGAACCCGGTGTAGGCTGCGCTGGCAGGGGTATAATACAAACTCTTCAGCTTCTCAAAGAACAAGGACTCGACACTCAACAATTTGACTACGTATTCTTCGATGTACTAGGAGATGTCGTATGTGGCGGATTTGCCGTTCCCATGCGCGATGGCTATGCTGATGAAGTATATATTGTATCATCCGGAGAAATAGCCTCCATATATGCTGCTAACAATATAGCAAAAGGCTTACAGCGATTCACCTCCAACCATGGCAAACTCGGCGGTATAATAGGTAATCTGCGAGGAATAGAAAACGAACGCAAAATACTGGAAGTTTTCGCTAAAAAAATTGGAACACAAATAATCGCCTTTATTCCTCGCAGCGAACTCTTACCACAAGCTGAACTTGCCTCTAAAACCATAATGGAATTTGCCTCCAACACTGAACTAGCCAACATATACACAGCCATCGCTGACCATATTGAACAACATTATAACCCTGCAATTCCAACACCTCTATCCGACATAGAACTTGAAGAATTCATACAAGAATTCTGCTACAACACAAAAATAACAACAAAAACCCTACAGCCCCCTTCACCACCTCTAAATAATAACCCAAAACAAGTAACTATACAAAACGTAGCTACATGTAAAAACAATAACTTTAACAGGCAAAAAATTCAAGTATCTATCCCAAAAAAACGACCACCCCTATATGGTTGCTCACTTACTGGTGCCTATAACGCCATAAGCCAGCTTAAAGATGCAATTGCCCTGATGTATTCTCCCCCAGGCTGTGCATACATCAACTATTGCTCACATCAAAGCATGCCCACAAACGCCACTACACCATACTTTCCAAACCTTTTATGCACAAACATGCAAGAAACTGATGTGATATTTGGTGGAATAACCTCTCTAGAAAAAAACTTGAAAAACTTGAAACACAGGTTCCCTAAACAACCAATTTTTCTTATAACGTCTTGTCCTGTAGGTTTAATCGGTGACGATATAAACAATTTAATATCAAAAATGAACACAAAAGAGCAAAGAATAATCCACATTACATCCGATGGCGTAATGGGCGGTGACTTTTATTCAGGTTTAATTGCAGCCTGCAAGTTAGTTGCCACAGAATTCATAGATAAAACTGTCAGTCCAATTAATGACACTATAAACATTATCGGCGAACAGAGCTTATCTACAACAGCTGATCCTAACTTTAACAATGTACGCCAAATACTAACTGCGTTAGACATAAAAATAAACTGCAGATACATTAAACAAACCAGCATAGACGAGATAAAGAACTTTAAAAAAGCAAAATTTAATCTTCCACTTACAAACGGACAAACAGTTCATGAACTTTCTACTTTTTTAGATAAACACTTTGGAACTGAAACACTTCAAACCCCCTTACCTATAGGGTTTGAGCAGACTGCTAACTTTACACGCACAATCGCCAGCCAATTCGGTAAAGAAGACTTAGCTGAAAAAATAGTAAGAGACGCTAAAATAACATACGAAAAAGATGCTATGCAACTAAAACAGTTCTTTGCAGGAAAAAAAGCGCTAATAAACTCTGGCGGTGTCAACATTGACTGGTTACACATAGCCTTGAAGGATATCGGTGTTGAAGTAAATCAGTGTAACACTTTTAATATATTCACATCAGATGGGGAAATCACGCCTAATTCAGAAAAAATGTCTTCAAAAGATTCTATTGAGGAAGCAATACGTTTGTATCGACCCGATTTTATTTTATCCTCTCATCGTATACTAACAACTGATATAGCCTGCGACTTTTTCCCGGTCCTCCCTTTGTATGGTTTCAACTCTGGGCTAGATTATGCAAAAAAATTATCATTTAAATTAAAAATCCCCTTTACTGAAGGATGGAAATATGCTAAATAACTCTTCTAACACACCAAACAGACCCGACTCCCTTATAGGTGCTATAGCAGCTTTTGAAGGAATACAAGAAGCATGCACTATTCTTAACGGTCCTATAGGCTGCAAATTTTATACAGCATATATGGCCAGTATATTAGTATCACGCCATAAACCTGAAAACACTGACTTTTTTGAAGAATTCTATTTCGGCCAACCCAGAATTCCTTGTACATATATAGATGAACAAGACTTCGTGTATGGCAGTGAATCCAAAGTTACCCAAGCCCTAAAATATGTTGAATTAAAAAAACATAGCATAATTGGCGTAATCAACCATTCAGGCACTTCAATTATCGGCGATAACTTGACCCAAATTATACATGATACAAACATTAAAACCCCTGCAATTGCTATTGATAGCACAGGATTTACAGGAACATACGCGACAGGATTCCAAAACGCGATTATTAAAATTCTTGAACAAATAGCAAATAATAAAAACAGCCAAAAAATCCCTCGAACAGTTAACATCATTGGTAACACTATTTTCCACTATAACTGGGAAAACGATATTGCTGAAATCAAACGAACACTTGAACTCCTCGGTGTCAAAACTATAGCTACCATTTGCGCCGATGAGTCTATAACTAATATGCAAAAAGTTGGCAAAGCAGAACTTAACTTAGTTCTTAATGAAGAATACGGTGACAAAATTGCCACTTATCTAGAAAAAGAACACGGCACACCCTATATTGACCTACGTTTACAAGTCCCATATGGTTTATCTGCTTCTGAAAAATGGTTCACAGCAGTCACAAACTTTTTCGGAATATCTAACGAAATTATAACAAATGAACAAAATCGTATTCAAAAAAAATGTTACACTGCTCTTATAACTAACTCAGCATATAATAATAATTTGCGTGGCATCCCATTTGCCATTTTCGGCGATTCTTCACAAGTCTATGCACTACTAACCTTCTTTTACGAATACTTAGGTCTGCTACCTGTTGCTATCGGAATTAAGGAAACAGGTACTAAAAACTCTGAAAATCTAAAAAAATATGTAGATCAAAATCTGCCCAACACACCTATACTTGTTAACCCTGACCAGTACATGATAATTGACTGCCTCAATCAAACAACACCTTCTTTACTCTTTGGCAGCAGTATTGAAAAAAACATTTCACTAACACTCCAAAAACAGCTACAATTCATACCTATAACGTTTCCATACTACGAAAAAGTCACTCTAACAAACCGCCCACTAACAGGATTCAATGGAGTCCTAACACTTGTCGAAGACATAATTAATGCACTAATACATGTAAAACATAACTCTTAAAATTAAGGTAAAAACTATTACAACGCGTTTTTTTGAACAACAAATATAGTAACTTAACTTTTTATTTTTTTGTTTGTATGCCGCCGCGCCGACTGCTGGGCGTCCCTAACTACCCGATAATCTTACGTCTTTGTAATAAAAAGTAACAAATTTTTGTAAACTGTCACAAACAATACCGTTCATGCAATCGTCGTGAACCTTGAGTCTATAAAATTAGGCGAGCTGAATACATATGTTTACTTTAATTTATGGAATTGCTACATGTTGAGTTGAAAAGTCTTGTGGGTCTTGTGGAGGATCGTTTGAGACCCACATAGACTTTTGCTTTCTCTACGGCATCTATGACAGAGGCATCAGGTTTTTAGCCATGTGTAGGGAACCAGTGATGTATCTATCATTTTTAATTAATAGCTAATCACACTTATAAACTTAATTTAACTTAAGTTAATGTATAGTTGATTAGTTTTTGGTATGACTAATAAAAAAGAGATACTAACGCCACAAACCTAAAGCAAAAACAATCGACTAACAAATATCATTGAACAAAATCTACAAAAATCTCAAGGACACAAGTAAAACTTAAACAGTTTTTAAAAAATCCGATAACATCTCTAAATTATCAAACAGTACACAGTGACCTTGTCTGGGAAAAACTTCTAACTTACTACCTCTAAATCTGCGAGTTATGCTATACGCATTTCTTACAGGGCAGTTTTTATCTTCCGCTCCATACCAAAATTGAAGCTTATTACCAAACTGTTTGAATGGTAAATTCCAGGATTTTAAAAAAAGCTTGTGTTCCTCAAGAACCGTTTTAATGCTATTACTTTGACGAAAAGCTTCAGCTATAGATTGATACATAAGCTTCATCCATACGGGATCAGAGAAAAATGCCAAGTCACTACTTGAGCATGTATGAAGCATCTGTTTACCCTGAATGGAACGCAAAAAAGCCTCTGTACTGTCAGCTTTAAGCACTTGCCGCCTCATATTACGCATGGCTAATGTGCCTAAAAATGGTATTTTCATTACATACTTGATAAATGGTATATCATGCGCTGTTGAAGCATCAAAGGGCAAATCCGGTGTCCCCATAACTACACCCTGAGTTACACGTTGAGGAAAACAGGACATATAAGCAAGCGCAAAAACACCACCACCCGACCAGCCCAAAACACTGAAGGTATCGATACCTAAATGATCCACTAAAAAGTTAACATCACTGTTGAAGTCTCGAATATTTTTTCGAGGTTTATAAGTGGATAACCCATAACCTGGACGATCAAGTGCGATGATCCTTATTTCTCCTTTACTGGTGAGATGTTTTAAAAGATAAGCCTCAAGACGACTACTAGCAGTACCATGAAAATATATGACCGTTTTACCTTTACCAATTGTGACATATCCAAGTTTGCGACCATTAGGTAACGTAACTATTTGACTGCTCAACTGGATTTCCTCCTATGTATATTGATTATGTCCTTCTGTTTTTAATTTACTGCTATTTTGCAGGTAAACATTTTCCTCAGATGGCTTTTATGCCGTTTTATGTTTTCAAGTTTTCTCAGAAATAATTTACGTTTGAACTGTTTTTTCTTTCAAATTTCTGAGATTAGCAACTGCAAAGGGTACTATCATTTCTTGTCTGCTTAGTCCTCCATGTTGTCCTAAATAGGTGATTTTTTCTCCTGAATTTTCAAACCATATCGTTTCATTGCTGTATGGCAAAATCATCAAGTTTCCTGTTCTTTCAAAAAAGCCTTTGCTGACATTTCCTACACCAAATAAACCCGTTTCTGCGGCATCTTTGGTTTCAATTATTTGGGCTTTTTCGCCAATTTTTTTAAGTAGCCATTGTTTTGTTTCAGCTAGTTTTTCCTCTTTTATGTGTAGGAAAATTTCTCGGGGGCTTCCTGTGGGTAAAATTTGTTTTTGGTCTTCTCCGGTTTGTAGGTGTAGTGGTGATGTTTTTGGGAGATAGATGGTTTTGTTTATGTCAACATTAATGCTGCCGTGGTCGGCAGTTAATAGGAGTAGTGTGTCTTTGGCTGTTTGGGGGTCTAATTTTTGTACTAATTCTTTGTTTAGTAGGTCTGTTATGGTTAATAATTCGGTGTTGTATTGGTAACTGTTGGGTCCGTATTCATGGGCGATGGTGTCGAGTGTGTCTAGATGTACAAAAAAGTAGGCGTTTTCGTTTTTGTTTTCTTCAATGTTTTTTCGTAGTCCTGTTATTGTGTCTGCTGTTTTTAGTGATGGTATTATTGTGCTTCCTTGAAAAATTATTTTTGAGCAGGTGTTAAATGCGTTGGTGATGTTTGTATGTGTAAATGTTTTAATTCCCTCTTCGTTTAGTGTGTTGTGGATTGTTTTTCCTTTTAGTAGGAGATCGTTTGGGTTGTGTCCTTCGTTTATTAGGCTGTTTTTTGTTTTTGTGTTTATGCGTTCGAATTTTAGTGCGTTTATTATTCCAATGTTTTTTAGGTAGATGAAATATTCGAAAATGCCGTGTTCTTGTGGGGTTAGGCCGGTGTTTAGTGTTGTTAGTGCGTTGGTTGTTTGTGATGGGAAGACGCTTGTTAGGGATTGTACTGTGCCTCTGTTAGAGAGTTTTGTTAGGAATGGGTTTATTTTGTAGTGTTTTAGGTATTGGTCGTATCCGAAGCCGTCTATTATTAGGAGTATTACTTTTTTGTTTTGTTTTGTTGGTGTTTTTTCTGTTGTGTATTTGTTTGAGGGTTTTTGTGGTTTGTTGTTTATTTCAAAGATTTCTTTTAGTAGTTCTGGTATGTTTGATATGCAGTTGTCTTGGTATTGGGGGTATGTGAAGTCGTTTTTTGTGGTGGTGTATGTTTGTTGTAGCAAATTCTTTTGTCCTGTCGGTTTTTTGTTTGTATGTAGGTGGATTGACTATTATATGATTATAAACTTTTGCTTAACTTAAGTTAATTGTTAGTTGATTAGTTTTGTTGCTGAATAATTCATTTCATCTACAAACCTAATCAACCCATGATTAACTTGAGTTAAATATACGTTTAAATAACCTAATTAGCTAATCAAACCATAAAAAGTGAAAAAAAATGACCAATAAAGCAACAATAATAGCAATAATCCTAATCGCAATAATCGCATCAGCCTCCACATACGCCATATACAACGAATTCTACAAAACATCAAACAACACAAACCCAGACACAACACCCACAACCACAACAACACCACCTACAGAAACTACCATGAAACCCACAGCTGCACCCACAACACCTACACCACCCCCTACACCAACACCCGAACCACAACCAAAAAACATCACAGTCACCGACGGCTCCGGACGTACATTTAATATGACTGTTCCAATAAAACGAGTTGTAGTCTTAGATGTAGGCATATCTGACATATTGTATGTAATGGGCGTACAGAATTTAATCATAGGACGATCTGATACCGTAATTTCCCCACAATCAATTCTCAACGTACCCTCCGTAGGCCAAAACGCATACTATCTCAACGCAGAAAAAGTACTTGAACTAAACCCTGACTTTATACTCACTGACAACCTAATACTTTATAACGAAGCCGCTTACCAACAACTCACAAATTCTGGCATACCTATCTATGTAACTGGCACAATATCTGTAGCAATAGACCCATCAACTATGACCCCTGAAGAATTATATGCCGCATCAACAGTAATAGACCACGCCTGCGATTTAATGCAAGAATTAACTCCAATATTTGGTCACGAACAAGAAGTCAACACATATATCACATGGGCGCAGTCTTACAATAAAATTGTCAAAGACCGCGTAGCAGCATTAGCTCCTAAAGACCAAACAATAGTCTTCCTCGACTGGTACTCTTACCCATACAGAACATGGGCTAACCTAGGTGTTTACCAAGCCGGAGGAGTTAACATTGCAGAAAACGAAGTTAAATTCGATCCTCTATTAAGCCCCGAATTTGTCGCAGCAAAAAACCCCTCAGTCATTATCACAATGATCTCCAGTGAAAAACATGACATCAAAGATTTCACTAACGCCAGAAATGACATACTTAGCCGACCAGCACTTCAAGGTGTTGACGCAGTAAAGAATGGCCGCGTGTACGTATGCGACTTTTCCGCTCGCTCAGGAGTCCGCGCAATAATTGGCTATCTATATTGGGCAACATGGCTTCAACCTGACCTTTTCGCCGATATAAACCCAGTCGCTGTAGAACAATACCTAAATCAACAATTCTTCAAAACAGAAGCCATAGGAACCTATTGTTATGGGATTTAAACTCATATACTACATTCTCTTTTTTCTTAGTATATTCTACTTGGTTCTTCAAATAAGATAAGATAATTCAAGTTATTGCTTAGCAGGTAATGTTATACAATATTGTCTATATGAGACACTATATAGCGGTTAAAGGGTAAAAATCTGGTATCTCGTAACGTTATTTTTTTCGTATTTTGTTATATCGATGTAATCTGTAGTGTGTTATTGAACAAAGCAGTATCTGTAGTCAAGCCTGCTGTGTAGTAACTATGTTTTAGTTTCTATTGGTACATTAATTGTTCCTGTTTCGTCATGTTTTAGTGAAATAGTTTTGGGGTATTGCTATTTTTTTGCTTAAAAAATTTAAATAGACCCGATATTTCATATATTGGCGCTCGGGGTCTTATGAGAAAGCACAAGAGTACATGGAAGTTCGTATTTGACGGCTTTGCTGAAAGTGGTTTCTTTTCCGTTAACATGTTAAATGTTACTTTTCCTGTTGTATCCATGTTGTATTTCCGTATTATTGGTCTTAATATGCGACAGGTTTATACTTCTTATAGTAACTTTAATGTATCTTGCAATTACATTGATGAGGTCTATGGTGCAGAAAATGTTGAGTTTGGAGGACTAATGCAAAGTGTCTGATTTCTCTCTACTTATCCCTACAGTAAGCGCATTTGTTTTAATATTCATCTCAGCCTATGCCATTTATGCTATAGGACGCCATTTAGCACCTAAAACTAAACACGGTGTTAATCATGAAATGGGTTATGCTTGTGGAGAAAAAGTGGTATTTAGTAGCCCTCAAATAAATATTTCTCTTTATAAGTACCTTATTTATTTTGTAATCTTTGATTCAGCAATACTTTTACTATCATTTGCATCCGTAGCTATTGCTAGTGTAAATCCTGTTTTTGTTGTTTTATATTTGGGCATAATTCTTGCTTCAGGCTTTATTCTTTTAGACGGAGGAAAAGATTAATGGTTGATACAAAGACTTGGGCGCGAGTAAAATCTCCTTGGCTTATTCACTTTAACAGTGGAGCCTGTAATGGTTGTGATATTGAAATTGTTGCGTTATTTACGCCAAAGTATGATGTAGAACGGTTTGGGATAAAGCTTGAGCCTTCACCTAGGCATGCTGATGTGCTTGTAGTTAGTGGCTGTGTTACTCAACAATGTTCTGAGCGTTTATTGCGTGTTTATGACCAGATGCCTGAGCCAAAATTTGTTGTAGCTGTTGGCGCATGTGCTTGTAGCGGCGGAATTTTTGAAGGTAATTATAACGTTGTAGGTGGCGCGGATAAAGTGGTTCCTGTTACTGCTTATATTCCTGGTTGTCCCCCGCGTCCAGAGGCTATAATTGATGGTGTTGTAAAACTTCTTAATACTTTAAAACAGTCAAAGCCGTCATCGCCTTCTAAAGAGGATAAACCGGTGATTGCAGCGGCGGTGGCATGTGGTCCTGTAGGGGTAATATCAACGGAGGAAAAAATTGTTGCAAAAGAGTAATAGTGGTAGTGGTATTTGTAGTGAAGAGTTTCTTTCTGCAGTTGAGGGTAAGTTAAAGGGGCGAGTTCAAGTTCAGCTTGGTGTTTTAGGTAGGGCAGTGTTACTTGCCAGTAGTGAGAAGCATCGTGATGTTATAGCTGCAATGATTGCTGCTGATAATCAGACGTCTATAGTGGCTATTACCGGGTTGGATTTAGGTGTTAATCTTGGTATTTATTATCATTTTAGAAGTCAAAGTGGTTATTACACTGTTAAAGTAGAGGTTCCTAAGGATAATCCGCATATTCAAACTATTACTGATCTTGTTCCAGGTGCTGTTTTTGCTGAAATGGAAGGAAATGACTTATTTGGTATAGTGTTTGATAATCATCCCTCTCCTGGTCGTCTGGTTTTATCAGAAAATTGGCCTGAAGGCGTTTATCCTTTAAGAAAAGATGTTATAGCTAATCAGGTAAAGCTAGTTCCTGCAAAGAAGGCTCCTGAGGAAATTGTTGATGATACTAAGACTGTTAAAATTATTATTGGTCCTCAGCATCCAGCGTTAATTGAGCCTGAAAAATTTTCTGTAAGTGTTGAAGGTGAAATTGTAACTAAAGTTGAACCACGTTTAGGCTATGTTCACCGTGGGGTTGAGAAATCTGCTGAGTCTAGAACTTTTATTCAAGACGTTTATCTAGTTGAGCGAATTTGTGGTATATGCAATGGGCCTCATGCATGGAGTTTTTCTGGTGCAGTAGAAAAAATTCTTGATATAACTATTCCAAGGCGGGCTCAATTTATACGAGTTATAACTTTGGAACTTAATCGAATTCACAGTCACCTCCTAGTCTTAGGTCATGCTGGTCTAGAAATTGGATATGAGACTCTGTTTCAGTACTTCTGGCGCGATAGAGAACCTATAATGGACTTGATAGAGTTAACATGTGGAAACCGCGTTTATGAGTCTATGATAACTATGGGCGGTGTAAGACGGGACTTAAATGAGACTGATTCTTCAAAAATAATTGGAGTTCTCGAGAATCTTAGAACAAAAATTCCATTTTACAAACAGTTATATGAAGATGAGCCAACTCTACAGGCACGTATGAAAGGCGTTGGTGTCCTCAAACGTGAAGATGCTATAAGCCTAGGTGTCGTTGGACCTGTTGCAAGAGCCTCTGGCTATGCAGTTGATGTCCGCAAAGACGCGCCATATGAGGTGTATGATGAAATCCCATTTAAAGAAATTGTTTATACTGAAGGCGATGTTTGGGCAAGAATGAATGTTAGAATGGACGAGGTAGAGGAGAGCATAAACATTATTGAATATGCCCTCAACAATTTACCAAAAGGTGCAATTAAAGTTGACGTGCCCCGCGAAATCCTAAAAGGCGAAGCTATTAATGCATGTGAAGCACCCCGAGGCGAGCTTTTCTATTACGTTAAAAGTAACGGTACAGAAATGCCTGAACGCGTAAAAGTACGAACACCAACATTTGCCAATTTGCCATCATTTTTCAAAACCGCCATAGGTGGAAGCATAGCTGATGTGCCGGCAAACTTTGTAAGCTTAGACCCATGCTTCTCATGTACTGACAGGTGACAAAAATGATTGAATACCTCATTTTACTCTTTAGGATACTTGTCTTTCCTGGGTTTACATTCATACTAGCGTTAACCCTATTCTGCGATTGGGTAGAGCGAAAAATAGAGGCACGTATCCAAAACAGAGTCGGCCCCATGGTAGCTGGTCCTGGAGGTATACTACAACCTTTAGCTGATTTTATAAAATTGTTAACAAAAGAAGACATTGAGCCTCAAGGTGTAAAACGGCTCGTTTTCAAATTTGCCCCTCTAATGTCATTTGTTATAATGGTTTTTGCCTTCTGCTTTATACCCATTGACGGTGCTAGTGTCTTATCAACCTCTGGATTTACAGGGGATTTACTTATTATACTAACCTTTGCAACAATTGCCAACTTTATCCTATTTCTCGCTGGCTGGGCATCAAATAATCCCTATGGTATAATTGGTTCTGCAAGAGTTCTAACCCAATTCTTAGGATATGACATTCCCCTATTCATACTCGCCCTATCCCCCGCGTTTCTCGCAGGAACACTTAGCATATTTAACATAGTACAAAGCCAAACAGTCCCCTATTTACTCTTAGCACCCTGGGCGTTTATATTATTTATAATAGTTATACAAGCCGAACTTGAAAAAGACCCCTTTGACGTACCACATTCAGAGTCTGAAGTCGTTGGCGGCTTAGAAACTGAATACACAGGCGCAAAACTTGCCTTTATACATTTAACACGAGACGTACAAATGGTCTTTGGAGCTACATTAATTGTCACACTATTTCTAGGTGGACCAAACGGACCCGTATTCTTCGGACTGCCAGCGTTTTGGCATGCCATATGGTTCACTCTTAAGGTAATACTAGTTGTAATACTTAGCGAGTACATAACAACTATTTTCGCAAGACTACGTATTGACCAAGTATTAAACTTGAACTGGAAAATAATGCTACCTGGCGCAATACTATCCTTACTTGCAACATTAGCAGTAATAACATGGGTAATCCCCTGGGTGACGTAAAAATGGACCGACTACAAGCAGTAACAACCATAATTAAACGAACGGTATCACACATATTTACCAAACCTGCAACAACAAAATACCCCTTCGTTAAACCCTCCCTCTCAGAAAACTTTCGCGGACAACCACAATACAACATCTCATACTGCAACGTAATCTCCCTAGGCAACCCCAACTTCGGCTTTGACGTACACTCCATAGTAGGCTCCGCCTGCCGAGTCTGCGCACGCGACTGCCCAGCAGGCGCTATAACCATAGTCGAAGTCGACGGAAAACGCCGCCCACAATTCGACTTCAACAAATGCATATTCTGCAACCAATGCGTTGAAAGCTGCCCAAGAAAAGCCGTTGTCAACTCTGACGTCTTCGAATTAGCTGTTATAGACAAAAAAACATTAATTAGAAAACCCAAACCAAATAGTCGAGGCGAAAACAATAATGATACTTGAAATACTCTCCATAGGACTAATTGTTTCAGCCTGCTTAGCCCTCTTCCAAGACGAGGTTCACTATGCCGTAGGCGCATTAGCTGGAACGTTCCTATTTATCTCACTAATTTACGCCCTAAACGGCGCAATATACGGTGCAGTCTTCCAATTTGCCGTAGGCATAGGAACATTAACTGTACTATTCCTCTCAGGAGAAATGCTAAGCGAAAAAACAAAAAACAAAACATCACCTAAAAAAATCGCCGCCCTAATAACCGGCGGCACAGTCCTATCATTACCCGCCATATTCATACCCATAACCGGAACACCCACTGAAACCTCAGCAACTGCTCTTGGAGAAGCACTATGGGAGTTACGGGGAATGGATATCATTTTACAATCAATAATAGTTCTAACAATATCTTTAGGCATATTTATCGTATTACACGGACGCAAGAAAAAGAGAGGTGCCAACTAAAATATGAATTTCATAATTTTATCCATAATACTCCTAATAATTGGCATCTATGGCTTGCTAACAAATCGTAACCTTATAAAAGTCTTCATTTCACTTGAACTAATAGCCATAGCCGCTACAATGAACTTTGTCCTATTCGTAGTAGACCAAGGCCTTGGCGAAGCTTTACTAATAATAGCCTTCTCAACAGACACAGCTGTAAGCGCAGTTATACTCGCCGTACTAGTCATTCTATCTAAAAAATACGGAATAACTGACATTGATAAAATCCCAAAATTAATCCGCAAAAAAGAAGCAATAAACATAGAAGAAGAAAAACAAGACGAGGTCGTTGAAGAATAATGCAAATAGAAGTAATATCTGCATGGCTAGTCTGGATATTCCCCCTTCTTGCAAGCTTACTTGTACCCCTAATAGGAAAATACAGCGAAAAAGCACGCAACGGCTATGTAATAATAGTCGCCACAATAACAGCCCTCCTAGCCACCTCCTTAATACCCGCAGTATGGCACGGAGAAGAAGTCGCCATAACAAGCACCATACCATGGATACCTGAAATAACCGCAGGCATATACATAGACCCCCTAAGCGTACTCTTCACATGTCTAATAGCCTTCTTCGCACTAATAATATCCATATACTCAATAGGCTACATGAAAGGAGAAAACGGTCTAACCCGATACTATTACCTCATATTACTCTTCATAGGCTCCATGATAGGACTAGTCCTCTCAGACAACCTCCTCCAAATGTTCATATTCTGGGAAATGGTCGGCCTATGCAGCTACACCCTAATCTCCTTCTGGTACAAAAAACCAGAATCCATACACTCAGGCGTCAAAGTATTCATAATGACCCGCATAGGCGACGCATGCCTACTCGGCGCAATAGGCCTACTATATTACATGTTCACCACATTTAGCTTCAGAGGCATAATAGAAGGCATACAAATAGGCGGATACGACCCCAACCTTATGATAATAACCGCCTTCCTCATACTAGGCGGAGCCATAGCAAAATCAGCACAATTCCCACTATTCACCTGGCTATACGGAGCCATGGAAGCACCAACATCCGTAAGCGCACTTCTACACGCAGCCACCATGGTCAAAGCCGGCGTATACCTCCTCGCAAGATTCATCCTAATATTCTCAATAGCCCCAACACTAATAGAACAACTAATGCCCCTATGGTTCCCAACAATCGCCTGGATAGGTGTAATAACAGCCTTCATAGGCGCAACCCTTGCCATAACAACAACAGACCTCAAAGGAGTCCTCGCATACTCAACAATAAGCCAAATCGGCTTCATGATGGCAGCCCTAGGAGCAGCCGCAACACATGGCGGACTAATAGGCGAAGGCTGGTTCGCAAGCCTATTCCACATGGTCAGCCACGCATTCTTTGAAGGTCTCGGTTTTCTTTTAGCTGGAGGCATAATACACGCTGTCGGCACCCGTGATATGAGACTAATGGGTGGTCTACGTAAAATTATGCCCATAAGCTTTGCTTTAATGATTATAATGGTTATAACAACCAGTGGGTTACCACCATTTGCAGCATTCTTTAGCAAAGGCTTAATTTTAACTAGCATTTCTGAAATTGCAACAACAGCCGGTTTAATACAGACAATTCTACTATATGCGACAACAGCAATCACTTTTGCTTACTGTCTACGTATGTTTACCTTAGTGTTCATGGGGTCTGAGTCTGAGCATGTGAAAAAGCATCATGTTCATGAGTCGTCTAAAATCATGCTCATACCCGCAGCTGTTTTGGCTTTCTTCTGTATTATCTGGGGCTTATCAGAACCTATAATTGGTCATTTCTTACACGTTGAAACACACGGGTTACTTGCTGCTTTCACAAGTATCGAGTTCCCTATCTTTATTGCATTAGTAATACCAACAGGTTTACTTGTATACTTCAGCTACTATAGAGGCTTTAATGCAATACGAAATATTGCAAACACAAAGAACCCCTTATCCATATTGCTAAAACGTGCATATTTTGTTGATGACTTCTACAGTATAGTCGTAAAAGGTTTAACCAAAATCTCCCAAGGATTAACCCATATAGAAGATACTCTATTTGGTCGTTACATTGACAAACTTGGAACAAAAATTAGTGATACTGCAAAACCTGGTAAAGCCTTAATACTTAAACAAGACCAGTCATCAAACTATCGTAACTATTTGGCCGCGGCAGTAGTTGGATTCATATTAATCGTAATATTGATAATATTAACTTTCGGAGTGAGTGTGATTTAGTATGGTGTTTCCTGCTTTGTTGTTGATTTTTGTTTTGTCTTCTGTTAGTATTCCGTTTGTTTATCTTACTGGTAGAAAGTCTTCTAGGGCTGCTGCGGTTTTTGTTGCGTTGCTTGCTCTTGTTAATTTGTGTTTGGTTGTAAGTACGATTCCTACGGTTTTGGATAGTGGTAGTGGTAATCAGTGGGTTGAGTCATATAGGTGGATTCCGAGTTTGGGTGATACTCAGTTTACTTTGTTTGTTGATGGTATGAGTGTTTCTGTTGCTCTAGTTAGTTTAGTGTTGGTTTTTGTTGTGTCGATTTATAGTATTAATTATATGGCTGGTAAGAAGAATTTGGCGGCGTATTATGCGTTGCTTTGTATGTTGTCTGTTGGTTTGATTGGTGTGTTTCTTACTTCGAATTTGATTTTGTTTTATTTCTGTTGGGAGCTTATGCTTGTTCCTGCGTATTTTCTTGTTGGTGAGTGGGGTTATCGTAATAGTTACAAGTCTGCTCTCAAGTTGTTTATTTTTGCGCATGCTGGGGCTGTTTTTGTTCTTTTGGGTATTGGTGCGATTTATTGGTTGACTGGTACTACTGAGATGTTTTCTTTGAATGGTGTTGAGGGTGCGCAGGCGTTGTTGCTTGGTGCTGCTGTTCCTGATGTTGCTAGGTGGGTGCTTTTGGCTTTGACTGCTGGATTTGCGGTTAAGATGGCTGTGTTTCCTGTTCATGTGTGGTTGCCTGATGCTCATTCTGAGGCTCCTGCTCCTATGTCTGCGTTGTTGAGTGGTGTTATTATTAGTGCGGGTGCTTATGCGATTCTTAGGATTGCGTTTGGTGTTGTTTTTCCTGCTGTGGATGTTGGGTTTGCGGTGAGCTTTTTGCATGGGCTTTCTATTGTTGCTGTTGTTACGGCGTTTTTTGGTTCTTTTTTGGCGTTGTATGCTACGGATGTTAAGCGTGTTATTGCGTATTCGAGTATTTCTCATATGGGTTATATCTTGTTTGGTGTTTCGTTGTTTCCGGTTAGTGTTGTTGGTGGTTCTGTTGTTATTTTGGCGTCGTCGCTTGCGGTGACTGGTGCTGTTTTGCATATTGTGACTCATGCGGTGAGTAAGGGTTTGTTTTTCCTTACTGTGGGTGGTGTTATGCATCAGACTGAGGAGCGTGATATTCGTAGGTTGGGTGGTTTGGCGGGTAGGATGCCTTTTTCGACTGTTGTGGGTATTATTGCTGCTTTGAGTATTGCTGGTACGCCTCCGTTGGCTTGTTTCTTTAGTGAGTTTTTTATTTTTATGGGGGCTCTTCAGATTCTTGCTGTTGATTCTTTTTATGTTTTGCCTACTGCGTTTATGTTGGCTGCGACGGTGTTTTCTTTGGCGTATTCTTTGCGTTTTATTTCTAAGGTTTTCTTTGGTCCTGCGCATGGTGAACAAGTTGAAGTGGATGCACATGGAATATCTGATACGGTTGCTACTGCTAGTGGTAATGGTCATAGTGGTGTAGGTGTTTCTTCTTCTGGTGATGATGTTGTTGGGTCTTCTCATGGTGTTGTGCGTAGGGTTGTTGATGTTCCTTTGGGTATGAAGGTGGGTTTGGTGGTTTTGGCGGTTTTGGTTGTTGTTATTGGTGTTTATCCGACGTTCTTTTTGGATCTTATTAGAACTGTAACCTTTGGAGGCTTACTATAGTAAGTAATAGTTTAGGTGAAAATTAATGATAGAAATCATTGATGTAATATTACCTGTATTTACGTTAATA
The DNA here is from genome assembly GCA_009787175.1 of Candidatus Bathycorpusculum fermentans. Lineage (GTDB taxonomy): Archaea > Thermoproteota > Bathyarchaeia > Bathyarchaeales > Bathycorpusculaceae > Bathycorpusculum > Bathycorpusculum fermentans. Next base: position 29,516 of record WRGM01000171.1, read on the forward strand.
GTTGCTGCGATACTAACTATACCTGTATTCAAGTTAACATGTAAAAGTAGATATCATAATGCTGCGATAATTACATGGTTTCTTCTAGTTTTCATAGCTGTGGGTGTTAGCGTAGCTAATCTGGCTTTAACTTACTTTAGCGTTGCTAATCCGCCGGTTTTAAATTTAAATATAAATGGAGCTGAAGCTTCGCCTTTCCAAAGCTCCTTTTTAATAGATGCTCTTTCCCTTTACATGGCAATAATGATAGTTGCTGTTAGCATTATAATTATAATCTATAGCGTATTTTTTGTAAACTCTGTTAATAGAATATCTAGCCGCTATTTTGCAGTTATGCTGATGCTAACCGCCGCATTACTTGGCGCAGTGCTCGCAGGTGACCTGTTAACACTTTTCATATTTTGGGAAATAGCCACAGTCTCCGCCGCTTTCCTTATGATGTTTCGCAAAAACACCTTTAGCATAAATGCCACAATGAAATACCTAATAATGGTAATAATAGCCTCCGCATTTATCCTATTCGGACTCTCCCTAGTCTTTGGCATAACAGGCAGCTTAAACTACCTAGCCGTAAGCAGCGCTATAAGCACAGTTAGCTCAAGCAATTTACCCCTATTAATAATAGCCTTCGTCTTCATAGCCGCAGGATACGCTATAGAAGCCGCTATTGTACCCTTCCACTTCTGGCTACCTGACGCATACACCGCCGCACCAGCCCCATCCGCCGCCTTCTTGTCAGCACTAGTAGACCAAGGTAGCTACTACATACTAATAAGAATATTAATCTACATAATACTACCACCCGGACAAGGTCCAATAGACTGGACAATAATGCTCTCCATAATGGCCGCCCTAACCATGATATTTGGCAACATTTTCGCGCTAGTCCAAAGTAACATAAAACGCCTAATAGCATACATATGTGTCGCCGACGTAGGCTACAACCTAATAGCCATAACATGCGTAACCGCACTTGGCATAACCGCCAATTTATACTTCTTCCTAATAGGCGGCCTAACCACAGCTCTCGCCTTTATGGCAGTAGGCATACTAAACCATCATGGCTTTAAAAATCTAAACGATGTAGCAGGCATAGGCAAAAAACTACCCCTAGTCTGCATAGCCTTAACAATCGCCGGATTATCCCTAGCAGGTGTACCACCCTTTGGCGGATTTATGGCAAAATACCTAGTCTTCACCGCCGCTATTGAAGCAAACTATAGCTGGCTAGCAATAATAGGCATACTTACAAGCATCCTACAAACAGCATACATATTCCGACTAGTAAACATAATGTTCGGCAAAAAAGCAAAAAACAACAACTCCGTAACATTCAATATGAACAAAAAAATCTTCATACCCATACTCATAATGATCACCGCCATCTTTGTGCTAGGTCTATTCCCCGACCTTGTATTACAAATAATACAGCCAGTAATCAATCAACTACCTTTCCTAAACCCCATTTAATCTAACCTCTACCCTCTGCATGATAGCATACTTCAAATGATATTTTAGATTGTATACGCGCTCTTTCTATTTCACCTAAACTCATACTCTGCATGATAGCATACTTCAAATGATATTTTAGATAGATGTTGCCCATTTGGATCAAACTATCAAAAAGATGCGAAGAATGCTATTCAACAAGCGTCTCTTTTTAGGCTCACTTGCCCTGTTTATATGACCTGACTGTACAATAGACATTAGGCTTTATTAGTGTTTTAGCGGTAAATCGGAGTTTTTATTAGTATATAAGCGCTTTATAGAGCGTTTTATAAAAAATCTGGCAGAATATCTGCCATGGTAGCGGCAGGATGAATGTGTTGGTTCTATTAACGTTATAGCCTTGTTTTTTACCTCCTTATGTAGGGAGGTGATGGATTGAAAAAGTCTTGGTCTTGTTCTTTCTGTCCTGAATTCTGCAGATTTTTGTAGTATACACTTACATGCATCTGTTTTAACTTGTTTATGTAAATATTAACTCAATTAAAATGTAATTCGCGTTAAACAGTATCTTTACAACTCATATTTTTGTTGTATGCTATAATTATAGTATACACTATGGTGAAAAGTTATCGATGCAATAAACACACAAGAAACGAGAGATGGCATATAAATCCCTAACTTCTCAATTTTAAGTAATAGGTGTTAGTTTTAGGTTTGGTTTTTGGTTATTTTTGTATTAGGGGCTTTTTATAGTGTTT
>WRGM01000172.1 GCA_009787175.1 Candidatus Bathycorpusculum fermentans
GTGTTTTCCCTAAAAGTCATTTTAATCGTTCCGCGACTAATAAAACCTATGATTCGCAGCCAAAAACTTAATATGGACTAAGGTCTACTCTACTTCTGTTTGTCTTGCCTTTTGTACATTTAATTCTTTTTTAAAGGTAAAAAGCAAAACAGCCACAACAACACCCACAACCACAAGTGCAACACCAACACAAACAAACACCACATCCCTCAAACCAAAACCGTTGCCACTAGATAATCCACTATTGCCATCAGACCCAGAACCACCCCCATCACCATTAGATAACCCACCATTACCATTGGACTCATTAGACGACCCACAATTACCATCAACTGAATCGTCACTGCCAAAACGGTACACATCAACATTACCCTTTGAAGCTGTATTACCAGAAATCGTACCACCAGACCTATCAAAAGTGCCCCCATACCAGAACACACCACCACCCAAATCAGCTGCGTTACCCGAAATTTCCCCACCCGACAGCACAAAACCATGTCCAGAGAAATACACACCACCACCCCAACCTACACCATAACCAGAAATTGCACCACCAGCAGTGTTGCCTGAAATTGTGCCACCAGACATCACAAAAACACCAGTGCTGTATACACCACCTCCTTGCTTAATAGCTGTGTTACCCGAAATTTCCCCACCCGACAGCACAAAACCATTATAGTACAGATACACTCCACCCCCAAGAGCAGCTGTGTTACCAGAAATTGTGCCACCAGACATAGTAAAATTGCTATAATAGCCATTGTACACGCCGCCACCAGAACTCTCAGCTGTGTTACCAGAAATTGTGCCACCAGACATCACAAAAGACCCATAATTACTTACGCCGCCACCAGAACTCTCAGCTGTGTTACCAGAAATTGTGCCACCAGACATCACAAAAGACCCAGCGTTAATTACCCCTCCACCATTAAAAACGACCTTGTCAGCGGCGTTGCCAGAAATCTCACCACTATACAAGTAAAACGTACCACCCAGTTCAACATATACGCCACAACTAATAAAGCCACTTTTGTGAGTTACAATTATGCCATCAAGCCGCAGTATCCCACTACTCTCAACATCAATAGTACTTGCAGTAACTGCACCAATTAGTTTGTAAAATCCAGACGCTTTATTACTTATTAGAGTGATATCTTTGTTAGTGGGAATTTTAAGTGCCTCTGTGAGTGTAATGTCGTTGTCAAGAGCAATAATAACTTCTTTGGAAGAGGTGTTATTGATGGCATTTTTGAGTTCTGCTTCATTTTTAACATGCACAACATTCTCCAAAGAAGCCACACTAAAGCCACTCAAAAAGATACAGACAAATAAAGAAGAAATCAATACAACAAACAAAAAAGTCAATAACAAAGATTTGCGAAAAATACGACACCCAGCATTCATACACATATAACCACTACCCATACAGAGATAACAAAAAAATAAAAAGTTTGTGGTTGAGTATATTTATGGCTGTTTTTTAATTGATTTTTCTGTGTTAAGCTGGTTTTTTAGTGCGGCATTTTCAGTTTTTAGTTCAGCATTTTCCGTAACGAGTATTGTGATTAGTCGGCTCATGGTTTCCTGCATATCACGATAACGCACATTAAGAGTAGCAAGCTCTGCTTGTATCTGTTGTGAAAACTCAAAACGCGGTTGCTGCTGTTGTGATCCATGTTGTGTTTGTTGTTCTGTCATTGTTATGTTTTCACCTCCCGAATAAGCACAACCATATCATTTAAAGGGTCAATTGCAAGCACACGCCAACCCTCCGGACTAGACATACTGGCAATATGCTGCTGTACCAAAACACTCAAGTTTACGGAATATGTTTCGCAAACAGCAGGCTTAGATTCTTGAACTTGATTAGACTGCGTACTCATTTTTCACACTTCCAAAGCTACATGGCCATCCAACAAAAGTGTACTGCAACAGGTAAGCCTATGCCTGAGTTACCGCTGGCGTTTTCAGTGTGCAACTCTGTTTGAGACTCCGCTTGCGTAAGTAACATGCCACCACTGTCAACTGAGCCGCCAGAAGCATTTCGAAAACTTATGGAACGCGTATAACCTGGTTTAGCGGTTGCAAAACTGTGACTGTGACCACTGTTACCAGTTGTTGTTATGTTCACGTTTGTATGTCCATGGTCACCTACGCTGGCTGCTGATAATGTACCTGCACCGTGGCTGTGACCACTGTTACCAGTTGTTGTTATGTTCACGTTTGTATGTCCATGGTCACCTACGCTGGCTATTGAGTGACTATGGCTACCGTTTGAGTCTGTTACGTTGTTAGTTACATACCAATAATTGTAACTATGCGTATGAGAGTTTGTTGATCCCGTGGTTGCTGAACTTGACGAATGGGTTACACTATGAGTGTGGGCGCTTTCGGTACCTGTTGTACCGTTTGTACCGTGGGTGTGTCCGCCTGCGTTGCCTGTAACTCCGTTGTTGCAGGAGTGGGTATGGCTACTTTCGTTTGCTGTTGAACCGCTTATACTATGGGCATGTGCTCCAGCGTTGCCTGTAACTCCGTCGTTGCATGAATGGGTGTGGCTACTTTCGTTATTTATGTTCCAGTTGAATGTGCTGGTTCCCCATGCATCTCCGATTTTGTGCTTGTGACTGTCTGTACCTGCTAAAGTAGCTTTTACTGTGAAATTTTGGTTTGTACGGTTTGTGATTACAAGGCTTATGGTACGCCCATTTGTGTCAATTGGTGTACACGTAACAACAGGTATGGTACCCGCTGGAAACGCTGTTGGAAAAGTGACAGTTAATAAGCCTGTGGACGCGTTAGTTGTTTGCGTTGTTGTACCCTTCTGCATACCACCACTACCCGATGCATGCCAAATTGGTGCTCCTCCACCAGTACTTGTTAACACCTCACCACTATTACCAGAATTATCATTACCATCCAACAGAGTGCTTTTAAGCTGTATTCCACTTGTACCCGGCAGTTTTTCCAACCACCCAGTGTATATTCCACCTGCTCGGATAGGTATAAATTCGTCTGGCCAAAACTTTTTGAAGTCCACCATATGATAGTTATCTTCTTTAGTATATATTGTTGGATTCTGATGGCTACCGAGCCATTGTCGATATGGTCCAGCGTGGAGCACAATTGCACCTTCAATGCAGTCTATCATACCGTTAAGAAGAAGGTCTTTTCGTATAACAAAATGGTGAGAACAAACTATTCCAGGATTTGGGCCAGTACCACCGACTATGTCAAAGTTAACTTGAAACAGGCTTGCTGTTAAGGTTACATTTTGACCATTTAATATGGCGCTTTTAAATTTGATTGCTGCGCTTTTAGGGTTATCATAATCCCAGTTCGAACTATACTGCCGCATGAAAGGGACAATATCTGTTTCAAATTGTGTAAATCTGTGGGGTTTGCTGATGATTTCAATAAATTGCATGGGATCTGATGCTGCGGTTGTGACAGCGTCAAGGTACATGTTACCCTTTAAGTGTATAAAGGGTACGTTATACCAATCAGGAGTAGCACTTCCACCCACTAATGTACCGGTAATTTGTACATCACCGTCAAGCTTGATTTTTTTCCCAGACCAAGGTTTAATGGTCATGTCTACGTTTGTTAAACTTTTAATATAATCCGTCTTTAACTCAGCAGGCACTTCCAACTCGCCAATGTGACCATAGCTTGTAAATATTTCATCAAAAGGCCAATTTGCTTTGCCAATGTTTACATTGCCTGATGCACCAGCGTTAGGTGGTACATAGGGTGTTGATTTTTCAAGACGCAAAACACTCTTCGCAGTACGTATATACCCTTGAGCAAACAAATTCTTACGCACAAGCAAACTATCATTAACACCAATAGCCGCAACATCCGCATTGGTGTCGTCTTTGAAGGTGATACCGTACATGTCTGTTGAGTGCTGAGGATTATTTACGTTAGTGAATCGTAGGTACGCACTATAGTTTGAAGGATTTAGAGGCGCAGAAGTCATCCAACTATTAACTGCCGGCTGATTCGCAAGATAAGGAAACTTGCAATTAATCACCAAAGGATCATTAATTGTGCCACCATCAAACCCCCCACTACCACTGCCGCCACCCTGTATGGGGCCAATATAGCTATCTGAAACTATTACGCTATCATAATAAATCATAAAATTGTTTGCGCCAGGATAATTTGCCCAATCAGAACCCAACATCACACTATTAACAGCACTATTAAGAGAAAAACCTGTAACAGCCAAATCACCCACCTCAACACCATCCAAATAAACATGCAACTCGCCATTACCCGATCCACGCTTAAAATACAACTCTACACAATACACCGTATCAACTAAAACCTGTGTAGCACTCAACCTTTGATTTAACGTACTACCCGTGTAGTAATCTAACTGTAAATAATTATTACCGTTTTGAGGCTTTAGTCTAAGTTGACCCACAAGCCCTGAAACTGATCGCAAACCAGCCAATAATATATACCCTGTGCTATCAATTGTTAAAGCGGTAGCTTTAAAATAAAACCGCAAATACACCTCATCCATAGCAGATATGGTTTTTTGTAGATACATAATTACATTGTTTAATCCATTGTTTGTGAACAGTGCACTGTTTGAACCTTGGCGTGCCCAAACCGATGACACTGAAATTGATGTTCCCACAGCAGCATTAACTGCTGTCCAATTACTAAAGTTGCCCGATTCAAAATCTTCATCAAAAATATTTGTCATATTTCATTTTCACATCCATAATTTAATTTTTACATGAAGACAAGCTTACACTTACAATATCTCCAGTTATCGTTGCAAGAGGCTGTGTGAATAAAGTTTGGGCTTTGGCTAAAGCAGGTTTACAGAAGGTAACATGTTCCCTAAAATTACCCTTCATGATATTTGTGATAAAAGCAATGCATAATATGAAATTCACCATACAACAGCCGTCATTTATAAATTATACATGTCATACATAAAAATGTTCTTACAAAAATACAAATCATAAATAAAAATTGTTGCTATTCAGTCGTATGTGGGATTCTGAAATAGCGATGTTACTGTTCCTGTGATGATTCCCGAGATAGTGTTATAAGAAGACTTTTTTTGTTTAACAGCTGTTCCAATAATGGAAGCTATTTTACCAAAATTCCTCGCACCCTGCGTTGAACGAAAATCACCTGACACCTTCTGCTTCACCGCCACATTACAAATATCCCGTTCAACCAAATTATTAACAAACGACACCCTAAAATCAAAAACAAACCAACAAACCTCCACCCAATACACTATAAACCTATCCAATAAACACCTGACCTTTGAACACTTCCGCACACCCTTCACTAAAGGATCTCCTGCTCACCCAACAACAAAATTTGTACATACTCATCCACAAACCGCTCACAATAACAATCCACCAACATCACCACACCACCCGCTTTACAACACTCCACAACCAATTTCAACCTACACAAAAAATCCTCCATCAAAACTACCCACACCCAACCAGTATTCTCAACAACACCCTACAATTCACGCAACAAATGAACATTACACAACACATGAAAACAATTCGTGTACTTAAAATATAATTACCAACAATCATGAACCGCCACACCCCCAAACTCCAATAGCACTCCAGTATCATCCGTACCAACCTGCCCACGCTTAGGATGAACCGTAATAAAAGTAGCGCTCTAACTTGAAGCAGTGTGTAACCAATGCTTCTCTGTATCCACATTGACACCTGTTTCATCAAAATACAAAACTAATTCACCTTGTAATCTGACGGGAATTTCATTTAAAACCGGTTCTGCTTTCTGAGCAAACTCTGATACGTGATTAACTATGGTGCCTGTGGATATGGGTATGTCAAATATGTCGTTTAGAATTTTTTGTGTTTTATCATAGCTTACCATGGTCTAGTGGGTAAGCAGTACAGAGATTGCTTTTACGCCTTCGCCGTGTTGTATTGTGGATGTTAGGTCACTGGAGAAGTCGGGGGTGTTTTGGGTTTGGCAGTTGGGGCATGTTGTGGTTATTTGGTTGTGTTGGGTGAGTTGTGTTTGTATGTTTATGTCGATTTTGTAGCGTATGTCTGTTTGTGTGCCAGGTGTTTCTGCTAGGTTGGTTTTGTAGTGTTTGCAGGCTTTGGGTTTGTGCTGTATTGTTTGGTTGGGTTGGTGTTGTATTTTTAGTCCGTGTCTTTTGTGTTTGGGTTGTGCACCTGGTTTTTTGTCTGTTTTTTGGTGTTGTGTTTTGGGTTTTTTCTAGGTGTTAGTTGAGGGTGAGTTTGAGTTGTGAGACGGCGGTTTTGGTTTAATCGGGTTTCGAGTTCAGCTATTTTTGTCTGAAAATGGTTATACATCGTTAGAAATAGGTCTATTATTTTTCTTTGTTGAGTTTTTCTAAATCCGACCGGTTCATAGTGTTTACTCCCTCTATTACAGTAGTGGTACTATGTAAACAATGTGTACATCAAAAACTCAAAAAACACTACCCGACTGAACAGTCAATACTGTCAACCTAACACTTGTCATCGCACTAAACGTTCATAAAAACACATCTAAAAATGAAAAAAGTCAGCCACTCAACAATAGAAACGATAATCACTTAAACATAACCTGCTAAAAGAACGCCTCAACACCAGAAATAGACAAACATTACCCATTAAAACACAATTAAAATGAACCTAGAAAACACACCAGTCAGTTTTTAATAAACAATCAATTCGAGGTTGACAGCATTGACTGAACAGTTACGATTTTTCTTCTAAAACAAAATTAAGAACTGTAGAGTAAAAATTGGAGATAATGATACATTAACGATATTAACGCTATTAACGCTATTAACGCTATTAACGCTATTAACGCTATTTTTTCAAACTTATTTTTGCACTTCGTATAAGCTACACGTCATGTGTGTAGAAGATGAATGTCACATATGATATAGATATTGCAGTTTCTACCTGTGGGTGTAGTGTAAAATGATTTTTGTATGTGTGGAAAGGTGACCATTTAGCAAATATTTAATAGTTTAAATGATTCTATATTTTCAACAAATTATTTTGTTTTGATTAAAAAAAGGTGGAAAATAGAGAAAATAGTAAAAAAAAACTGTTGTGTGGCGTTAATACCCTCACGACCCGCATCTATTCGCTTATTAAAGTCTAATTTGAGGGTTTTTATTTCCATTGTTTTAGTTTCATTTATTTCCAGTTTGTAGGTGTGTAAATTCTTTTGTTGTCTTTGTATCCTGTGATGTTTTACTTTTTTAGTAGGAGTGCTGCGTTTTTCCATTGTTCTTTAACTAGGGAGAGGTGTCCTGTTGGTGTGCCGTAGATTGAGTAAAAAATGTAGCATATGTACATGCATTTTGTGCAGTTTTTATATTGTTCTCTTTGAGTGTTAAATTTGCTTGTTTTCCAGTTTTTAGGTAAATCATGTATTGAGTTTGTAACTGTTTGATTATGGCATCCTGCGATTCTGCCTAAATGATCTATTACTAAAAAGTTTTGAAGTGCTTTGCAGTTCCAGGTTCTTTTTCCTTCTGCATAGAGGCTTCTTAAGGTTTTTAAAAGTTTGTCTGTTATTAAAATTTGTTTATTTGTCTTTCTAGTCGATAGTAAAGTGTCGCAGAGTTTAACCATTGCTTCTTTATCAGTTATTATAAAGTCGTCTCCCTGTTTGCCGATGCGAAATAGTTGTTTAGATCCATCTGGGTCATATGAGTAAAGACCATATAGTATGGGAATATTTTTGCTTGTAAAATAGTTAGTTAGTTCTTCAATTTCGTAAAGGTTTATTTGAGAAATAGTTGGAGCAACACAAACTTTTACGCCCTCTTTTTTTAGCACTTCAACAGCTTCCATAGCGGTTTGCCAAGCGCCTGGAACATTTTTTATAAAATCATGTTTTTCCGCATTTAAACTATCAATGGATATTGCTACGAAGTCTACATTTTTTAATAAGTCAACCTTTTTTACCGCTAAGCTGCCATTATCATAAATTGTTGTAACAAAATGTTTAGTTGCGTAATCAATTATTTCACCAATATCCTCTCTTAGCAGTGGATTGCCACCCGATAAGACAAGTTCAACTATACCTGCATCTTTAAGAACATCCATGCCACGCTTAATATCCTCAGTTGATAACTCTTCCTCATCTTGTTCTTCCCAAATGTTGCAGTGTAAGCATTTGTAATTACACTTTCGTGTGATAAACCACTGTGCATGATGTGGTTTACCAAAAATAAGTGAACGCGCCGCTATAGATACCGCCTTTTTCCTTCCCATAACCAAAAGAGTCATCAACTACACAAATTTAATACCCACTTAATTAAGTCTGAACTATAACTATCTTTTCCCAAAATTATGTTCATCTTTTCCCAAAATTATGTCCAACTTTTTTCTTTAGGTGTTGCATATGTATTATCCATTTAACAGTTTGTTTACCATTCACCATCACCTCAGGCGTCATCTTTTAGGAAAGATGCTAGCTATAACAAACATAATGCAGAGCATGTCTAACACTATTCTAAAATATCGCTAAATGCTATTTTATTTACTTTACAGGAGTAAATGTAAGTTACACTGAAGCGAGATGCTATAAATGGTGGATTCAATAGATGTAGTTTTGCTAACGAAGAATAGTGCACAAACACTGCATAAATGCTTAGATGCACTCTACAAAAACGTTCCAGTCCACCGACTAATAATAATTGATGGTTACTCAACAGATAACACAATTGCTATAATAGAAGCCTATAACCAAAAATATCATAATATAGACGTAACTTTTGACCACGGTACACGTGCATCCGCCCGTCAAAAAGGCATACAAAAAGTGCAAACAGAATGGTTCATGTTCCTAGACAGCGATGTTATGTTATGTAATGAATGGTTTAAAAAAACAACAAAAAATATGGAACATAACATAGGTGCAATCTGGGGAATAGAAGTATGGTCAACAATAAAAAACCCTAAAACCTTAAAACTTTTCCTTATAATTACCCGCAAAATTTTCGAAATACGCGGTGGTACACATGATACTCTAATACGCTCAAGACTTGTAAAAGACATAAAAATTCCAAACAGCCTCCACGTCTTCGAAGACACATACATAAAAGACCACATCAACAAAAAAGGCTACAAAACCCTTGCCTGCTACGACCCCTTCTGTGTTCATTACAGAGATAACTCAGTATGGACCCTCAAAGGCAGCTTAAACTTGATTACAGAATCACTGCAATTAGGTAACCCACGCTTAATATCAAAACTACTCCTAACATACGGCTTCTATACAGCCTACTCAATATATCAAATGTTTACCAATGACAAATAGTAATAACTCAAAAACATCAACAGATGAACGTTTATACGTCAGTGTTTTATCCTTCTTTATTGTATTTCTGATCTGGTATTTTAGACAGTTAGACGTTGTTAACTTAACGTGATAGGGCGGTCCAAAGTTGGTCACTTACCGGTCTTGGCAATACTTGTGTATCTCCTGTTTTTAACTCAAAGACGCGTTTCTTGCTATCGTCGTTAAATTCTCCTATAATAGCTGCTGATATGCCTTGTTGCTTTAAAATTTCAATAATCCCTAAAGATGCTTTAGGTTCTGCGGCAATGAGTAATGCACCTGAACTTATCAACTGTAGCGGGTCTATTTTGAAGTATTGACAGATTTCTCTAGTTTCAGGATTTACAACAATTTTCTCCTCAAAAACTCTTACACCTAAATTTGCTGCATCAGCCATTTCATGAATACCGTTAAGCACTCCGCCTTCTGTAGGGTCATGCATAGCATGTACACCTCCCGTTTGATAAGCTGTTAGAGCATCTTTTACAACACTTATCTGCTTGTAGAGATCTTTAGCTGTTTGTAGCATTTCAGAGCTTAACACCTTTGATAACTGCTCTTCTCTATCTGTGGCTAAAATGGCGACTCCTTCAATTCCTGCGCTTTTAGTGAGAATTAAATAGTCCCCGTTTTTTACCCCTGCGGTTGTAATGTATTCGCCTTTATTTGTTAAACCCATTATGCAGCAGACTACTATGGGGTTAACTAGGTTAGGTGTAGTCTCACAATGGCCTCCTACAATAGCAACCCCTAACTCCATAGCTGCTTTGCCCATTTGAGCGCTAATAGTTTCAACTATTTGGTTATCTGCGTTTTCAGGAAGCATGATGCATGAAAAAATGAAAGCTGGTTTTACACCAAAAGTTGCTATGTCATTAGCATTAACATTTACCGCTTCAAATCCTATACGCTCTATAGCTCCTGTTATAGGATCCATGGAGACAATAACTGATTTATCCCCTATGTCAAGTACTGCGCCATCAACACCTGCCGTTGGTCCTAATGTAACTTCGGCGCGATTTGCACCTAAATTTTTGAAAACAGTATTTTGCAATATATCTATAGGTATTTTTCCAGGCGGCAATTTCATACTTAATGTATCTCCTGCAGATAATTTTTAAGTTGTGGAAAAACACGCAGAACAGTTTGCATAATAGGTACAGCAATTACCAAACCAAACAACATTTGTACAATATTTACCGGTAACTCTGCTAACGCAACACCGTAGCCATACACGAACGTCTCATAAATAAAGTATCCTGTAATCATCTCAAAGCCTCCAATTAAAATAGCAATCACTGCACATAAAGTAAAGTTTCTAAGTCTACTGTTAAGCTTTTTTACCAAAAAACCCACAAGACAGCCCTCTACAGCTTTAACCACAAAAGTTACAGGTGCATACGGCGGCACTAATACAATATCTGCTATAGTCGCGCCTGCTCCCGCAATTAACCCTATAAATGGTCCAAAAAGTAACGCAGCAACATAGATAACTGTCTCTCCAAGATTAAAGTATCCACTTGTTGCTGTTATGGGGAAAGCAAAAGCTATCGTAGCCACGGCGACAAGGGCGGCAAAGATTGCTGCGGTAGCTATCTGAAACGTTGATATTTTATGCTTTTTTGTAGCTGACTTAAGCCGCATTGTTTCACCTTGACTGAACCTGACTTAGAATGGAAGTTATATCTATGCTGATAAATATTATCTTATGCGTGGCTTTGGGACAAAATTCTACGGCTCTTTTGTCAGAGTTCTTTTTCATCCTTAGGTGATAGCATAACATCCCAAACCTACGACTCAGATATTGTGAATGCAAATTATGTGTTAAATGGTTGCTAATTTGCTATGTTAATTTGCTGTGTATAGTTGTTTGTAGGGGTTTTTTGCGTTAGGTTTTAATACGTAAAACTGGCCTGTTAGGAGGTGTTGTGTGTTCATATTGAAATGTTGGGCGAATTCGGAGAGGGTTTTTTCTATTTCTAATAGTTCTTCTTTAGAGGCTATTTCTGCTGTAACCTGAGCTGGTAGTCCTACAAGTTTTTTATCTGTTTTTATAAAGATTTTTCCACCATGCATTCCTGTTCCAGTAAAGTTTCCTACGGGTACATCTTTTGAGTTTATACCCAATACCACAATTAGTCCACCGGCGAGGTATTCTCCTAAAAAGCTGCCAACTTGACCGCCGATAATAATTGTTGGTTTTTTATCTTTGTATTCTTTCATATGTATGCCTGTTCGGTATCCTGCATTGTCACGTACAAATATGCTGCCGCCTCGCATGGCATAGCCAAGGGCGTCACCGGCACTGCCATGAATGATGATTTTTCCGTCATTCATTGTATCCCCAACAGCATCTTGCACGTTGCCATTTACCGTTATGACCCCACCATCTAAATATGCCCCAAGCGCGTTACCGGGGGTTCCATTTATTGTAATTTTTTTCTCTTTTAGACAACTGCCAATAAATCTTTGACCATAACAATCCGTTATGCAAATATCCTCAGTAGCAGTCTTTATTTGTTCATTTAATTTTTTGAAATCAAGATTTTTTGCTGAAATGTTCATTCTATTTTCCTCCACCTAATTTGACCATTCTAATCTCTTTGGTAAATGCCATAAGTCCTGGTTTTTCGCAGACAAGGGCAAAATCAATTGAGTCAAGTGGTGTCTGTTCACGTATTAAGCTGGTGTAAATTCCCGCTTTCTCTACATTGCCAACAAGAATATACCCATTTAGCTTATTACCTGAGTAGAACAGACGTTTATAATTTCCATTCTTGTTTTCGGTGTACACTTCACCATTATAGCTTCCTGCAGTGATTATGTGTAAACCAAAGAATCCCACAGCATTCATGGGAATTGCCTTATCAAAGCTCTTCTCGCCACCGGCCATGTTGATTCCTGCGCATTCACCCTGCATATAAGCATTGGGTAGTAACGCCATGATTTTGTTTTGACCGCTTGATACATCAAGTGTCTGCGTGCAATCACCTGCCGCGTATATGTCAGGTGTACTGGTTTCTGTTTTTCCGTTTATAATAATTCCCCGATCAATCTGAACGCTTCCTTTGAGAAAATCAATATTTGGCCGTACACCCACTGCAAGAACAAGAACATCAAAAGGTATCTCACTGTTATTCTCTAAAATGGCGGTGTTGTGTTCAAATCGTTTTATGCTACAAGAGAGCATAAAGGAAATACCCTTGCTTTCCAGATGAGATTGAACTAGCTTAGCGCTATCATAGTCCAAAATACTAGATAAAATTCTAGGTGCAAGATCAAGTACAGTAACACTTGCTACTTTTTCCAAAATACCCTCAGCGCATTTAAGTCCAATAAGTCCTGCACCCACGATCATAACATGTTTACTTGGATCTAAAGCATTGCTTAACTTCTTCGCATCGTCAAGGCTCATAAATGTGAATTTGGGCTCTACCCTATCAAGTCCATCAAATGGTGGAACAAATGCCAAAGATCCTGTTGCAATAAGCAACTTATCAAAAGATATTCGACTGCCATCCGATAGAGATACAGCTTTTGTTTTAGCGCTTACCTCTGTTACCGTACCGTTTATCAGGGTACAATGATTATCTGTATAGAAACTGTTTCCACGATATTTCATTTGCTCTTCGGTAGTTTTACCCAGAAGAAGGTAAGAGATAAGCGGTCTAGAGTATGTATAATACGGCTCATTTGTGATTATAACAATTTCGCCAAGCTTGTCTACTTGTCGTATACCCTCTACTGTACCTATACCAGCTGCAGAGTTACCAATAATTACATACTTCATAGCATTATCTCTCCTCAAAAACTATTGCACCATTTGGGCAACCTCTAACACATGCAGGGGTTCCAGTAATTGTTTTGATGCATAATTCACATTTTTGAACTACACCCTCATCTGAGGGAGAAATTGCCCCATATGAACAGTTTAAAATACAGGTATAGCAGTTAACACATTTTTCCCTATTAATTGTAACAACACCATCTGTTCGAATTAACGCGCCGGTGATACAACCCTTAACGCATAATGGTTCATGGCAATGTCTACAGGAAACAGCAAAACTAATCCCGTTGTGTTCCTCAATTTTAATTTTTGGATTAATCTTTACATCTTTCAAAGCTCTAGCCATATCTTTCTCATTCATACCCGCAAAAGCACAGTAATACTCGCATAAATAACAACCCAGACACCATTTTTCATTTACATAAACTCTTTTCATGCGACTATCATCTACTCCTTATCAAATAATCTTCTCGCCCAGCACCTACAGACACATACTTAATAGGACAACACACAGCTTTTTCAATAAATTTGATATATTCAGCTGCTGCATTCGGTAAATCCTCTTCTTTCCGACAGCTAGATATATCCATTTTAAAGCCGTCTAAATATTCAAAAACAGGTTCTGCTCTTAAGAGCTTGTCACCTGTAGGAAAATAGTCAATTTGAGCACCATCAACTTTGTATGCAACACAAACTGGAATTTTATCAAGATATGACAGTACATCTAGTTTTGTTAGGGCAATCTCATCAGTTCCCTGCACCTGAACACCATATCTACTTGCTGGTACATCAAACCCGCCAACCCTGCGAGGTCTACCTGTTGCAGCACCATATTCCGCTCCCGCTTCACGTAAAACAGCCGCTTCTTCGCCGAACATTTCAACAACAAACGGACCTCCGCCTACACAGCTAGAATAAGCTTTCATAACCCCTATCACGTGTTCAAGTTTTACACCTGGAATGCCAGCACCAATTGGCGCATATGCTGCAAGTGTCTGCGATGAGGTGGTATATGGATAAATGCCGTAGTCTATGTCTCGTAATGCGCCAAGTTGTGCTTCAAATAGGATATTTTTGTTTGCGTGAACAGCTGCTGAAAGGTACTTTTCGGTGTCAGTTATAAAGGGGATAAGTTGTGATCCGAAAGTATGTAGCCATTTCAAGGTTTCGTCTAATATTATCTCTGTTGATTTGTAGCCTTTTAAGGCAATGTTTTTCCAAGAGAGTATGTCTGCTACTTTTTGTTTTAAACTTTCAAAATATAGCAGGTCACCCATTCGTAATCCTTTTTTTAGATACTTGTCACCGTATACGGGTGCGATACCGCGGCGTGTGGATCCGTATTGTTTATCACCAAGTCGTTCTTCTTCTAAAATGTCCTGAGTTTTATGATAGGGCATGCAGATGAAGGCTTTATTGCTTATTTTCAAGTTGTCAATAGACACTTTGACGCCTTTTTGCTTAAGTGCCTCGATTTCACCGCATAAATGCTCTATATCAATTACCATGCCATTGCCCATGATGTTGACTGTTCCGCTACGTAGCACTCCTGATGGGAGAAGGTTTAAAATGAATTTACCTCTCTCATTAACAATTGTATGCCCTGCATTATTGCCACCCTGATACCTGCAAATAACCTCATAATCCTCGGATAACAAGTCGACCATGCGACCTTTGCCTTCATCGCCCCAATTTACGCCAACTACTGCTGTAAGCACATTTTTCCCTCTTATACTGTTATTTTAACATCCATACCTAGCAGTTCTTGATAATTTTCAAGAACTGTTTTAACTTTGCACAAAAACTCAACGGTTTGCTCTTTCGCTCTACCTATAAATTGCTCTGTACGCAATAACTCGTCCATTTCAGCCTCAGTTATACCAAAAGCCTCATCGCTTACAATACGAGCAATTAAGTCATTCTCCCCACCATACTGCTTTATCTTCTTTGCAGCCTCAACTGAATGCCGCCGTATCTGCTCATGAAGTACCTGCCTATCGCCGCCCTTTTTGACACAGTACATCAAAATGCTCTCGGTAGCCATAAACGGCAGTTCTTCATTTAAGTGCTTCTCTATCATTTTAGGATAAACGGTAATACCACTTAAAACGTTAAACATAAGCAAAAGAATTGCATCAACAGCAAGAAACGCTTCAGGTATAGATATACGCTTATTAGCTGAATCATCAAGGGTGCGTTCCAACCATTGTGCACTTGCCGTCAACGCAGGATTAAACGCGTCAACAATTACGTATCTAGATAGAGAAGCTATACGCTCACTTCGCATAGGATTCCTCTTATACGCCATAGCACTTGAACCAACCTGACTTGTTTCAAAAGGCTCATCCACCTCTTTTAAATGGGAAAGCAACCGTATATCATTTGAAAACTTGTAAGCACTCTGAGCAATACCTGACAATACCGACAAGGTATAATAATCAATCTTTCTCGAATAAGTCTGACCACTAACAGAATACACTTGATTAAACCCCATTTTTTCAGCTATTTTTTGCTCTAACGCTACTACTTTATCATGATCACCATTAAACAAGCTAAGAAAACTTGCACCTGTACCTGTTGTTCCTTTACAGCCAAGTAGTTTCAAATTATTCTGCGTAAATTCAAGATGATCAAGATCGAACAACAAATCCTGCAGCCATAATGTTGCACGTTTCCCAACCGTAGTGGGCTGCGCTGACTGAAAATGAGTATATGCAAGACATGGCAGAGATTTGTAACTATCCGCAAAATCATACAACTTACTAATAACATTTACAACTAGCTTCTTAATGTGTAGCAGTGCGGCACGTTGCAAAATAATGTCTGTATTATCACCCACATAACAAGAAGTTGCACCAAGATGAATAATCGGTTTAGCACTTGGACATTGCACACCGTAAGCTTGAATATGCGCCATAACATCATGCCTAAGATCAGCTTCAAATTTAGCTGCCACATCATAATTAATGTCAGTTACGTGCTCTTTCATTTCTTCTATTTGTTTTTCACTTATATCCAGACCTAGCTCTCTCTGACTCTCAGCTAGTGCAATCCACAGTTTACGCCAGATAGAAAATTTGTTATTATCAGAGAAAATATACTGCATCTCTTTACTCGCGTATCGCTTACATAACGGATTTTCATATCTATCAGACATTTCGTAGCCTCCTAAAACACTCAGCATATATGTCAGCTGTTTTTTTTAAAATTTCATCAGGTACATTATCAAATTGCATCTCATTGTTCACTTTATTGCTGAGAAGCCAATCTCTCACAAATTGCTTATCATAGCTTTTCGGTGAACTACCCACTTTATAATCCGAAATACTCCAGAAACGGCTCGAATCCGGAGTAAATATCTCATCTGCAAGAACAAGATTACCCTTCGTGTCAAGACCAAATTCAAACTTTGTATCAGCAATTATAATACCCTTAATATACGCGTACTTATAGCAGACATCATAAAGCTCCAAACAAACCTTTTTCACCCTTTCAGCCAACTCGACACCAATTGTGCTTACAACATTTTCCTCTGAAACATATTCATCATGCCCAACATGCGCCTTCGTCGAGGGAGTAAAAATTGGAGCAGCCAAAATTTCAGCCAGTTTATAATCGCCTTCTATCTTATGTCCACAGAACTCTTGATTCTTGGAATAAGCTTCCCACATGTGTCCAAACATGTAACCTCGTACAATGAACTCGAATGGTAATATTTTCAATTTTTTAACTAAAATGGTACGCCCTTCAAATTCTTCCTTTTGGAAATACTCTGGCATATCCTTAAGGTCACTTGAAATAATATGATTAGGTATAACACCTTTTGTAAAATCGAACCAAAATAGAGCAACTGCATTTAAAATCTTCCCTTTACCCGTCACAGGCTTAGATAAGATTACATCAAACGCGGAGATCCTATCTGTTGTAACTATAACCAGTCTGTCATCTGTAACCTCGTATACATCTCGTACTTTCCCACTAACTATTTTTTTCATTAATACTTGTTCCTCCTGAGTTATTCGCCAGCATGTTTTATACCTAAAATTTCCAGCTCTTTCTCATTTAAGCCTACACCTCGAAGCATAAGCCTATTTCCTTTTAAGCTCTCAATTGAGTTAATACCCATGCCACCCATCATTTCTTTAATTTCGTGTTGCCAAGCGTTTAACAGATTCACAAGACGTTTATATCCAATATTGGGATTTAGACGCTTAACAAGTTCAGGTACTTGTGTTGCTATGCCCCAGTTGCATTTACCTGTGTGACAGCTTCTGCAGAGATGGCATCCTAAGGCTAAAAGTGCTGAGGTTGCAATATATGTGCAATCTGCACCTAGTGCTATAGCTTTTACAACATCGGCGCTAGAGCGGATGCTGCCTCCGACAACTATGGAAATGTTGTTGCGTATGTTTTCGTTTCTTAGGCGTGTATCAACGCTTGCAAGTGCAAGTTCTATGGGGATACCTACATTATCGCGTATGCGTGTTGGAGCTGCTCCTGTGCCGCCACGGAAGCCATCAATGGCAATAATGTCTGCTCCGCTTCTGGCGATGCCGCTTGCAATGGCGGCAACATTGTGAACTGCTGCTATTTTGACAATGACTGGTTTCTTATAGTCGGTTGCTTCTTTGAGTGAGTAAACGAGTTGTCTTAGGTCTTCAATTGAGTAGATGTCATGGTGTGGTGCTGGGGAAATTGCGTCGCTGCCTTCGGGGACCATTCTTGTGCGTGAAATGTCGCCGATGATTTTTGTGCCTGGTAAGTGTCCTCCGATGCCGGGTTTTGCTCCTTGCCCCATTTTGATTTCTATTGCTACGCCACTGTTTAGGTATTGAGGATGTACTCCAAATCGTCCTGATGCGACTTGTACTATAGTGTTTTTGCCGTAACGGTAGAAATCTTCATGTAAGCCGCCTTCTCCTGTATTGTAAAATATGCCTAGTTCTTCTGCTGCGCGGGCTAAACTTTCATGTGCATTATAGCTGATAGAGCCGTAGCTCATGGCAGAAAACATTACTGGCATTGATAGTGCTATTTGGGGTGGTAAATTGTTTTTTATATAGCCGTTTTTGTCGCGTTCTATGTCTGTAGGCTTTGTGCCAAGGAAAACTTTTGTTTCCATTGGTTCACGTAATGGATCTATGGATGGGTTTGTTACTTGTGAGGCATTTAGAAGAATTTTGTCAAAGTATATGGGATAGTTTTCTGGGTTGCCCATACTGGATAGTAGGACGCCTCCGCTTTCGGCTTGGCGGTAGATTTCGTCTATAGTTCTGCCGTTCCAGTTTACGTTTTCTTTATATGTATTGCCGTTTCGTACAATTTTTAGTGCGCGTGTGGGGCATAGGGATACGCAGCGGTGGCAGTTTACACATTTTGCATCATCGCAGACCATTTGGAGCTTATCTTGGATGTATATGTGTGCTTCGTTTATGCATTGGCGTTCGCATGCACGGCAAATGATGCATTTTTCATAGTTTCTTACAATTTCGTAATAAGGATGCAAAAAATTTATTGCCACTAAAGTCCACTCCCGTTTAAGTGAATAATTACCGGTTGACCACCTTTTGGTGACCATACCTTTTCAAGATTTGGCTCAATAACCCGTATTGCGGCTTCCTCACTTGAGATATAAACTGTATCCTCTTTTTCTCCAACTACCATGCTTCGTAACTTTAATCTGTCATTTAGTGCCATTAAGCCGCCTTCAAAGCCGATGAGTATAGAGAAGGGTCCCGTGATAAGTTGAGCTGAAAACATTACACGCAGATACTTGTGTATCTCCTGCTTTTTTTGTGACATACATTCAATAGTCTGCCAAAAGGGCGCTGCAATAACTGATGCTATCTCATTGAAGGATAACCCTTTCTTTCTATGTAGATAGTCTATAATGTATGTGATAACCTCAGTGTCCGTTTGGAGCGTACATTTGTAACCATACATTTCAATGGCACGCCGGTTAGCATCGTAGGATGATATTTCGCCGTTGTGTACAACGGAGTAATCAAGAAGTGCAAAAGGATGAGCACCACCCCACCAGCCGGGTGTGTTAGTTGGATAACGCCCATGTGCTGTAAAGCAGTAGCCTTCATATTCGTCAAGTTTGTAAAATCGTCCAACATCTTCTGGATAGCCTACGGCTTTAAATACGCCCATGTTCTTTCCGCTGGAAAATACGTAGGCACCGTTAATCTTTGTATTGACGCGAAATACGCATTTTGCTGTGAATTCTCTCTCGTCAAGTTGACTGTCTGCCAATTTCGTTGGTAGGGGTGTAACGAAATAACGCCATATTAATGGTTCATCAGTTATTTCTTTCATTTTTCTTGTGGGTATTTTTGAGAGGTTAATTATGTCAAAGTGATGTTCTAAAAATTCTTCACATTCTCTTTTTGCAGATGTAGAATCATAAAATATGTGTAAGGCATAATAGTCTTTGTATTCTGGATAAATTCCATATGCTGCAAATCCTCCGCCAAGACCATTTGAGCGATCACGCATAACGGAGATTGAGTCTATAATAGCCTTGCCGCTCATACGCTTTCCAGACTTGTTAATTATGCCCGCTATGGCACATCCAGAGGGTATTCTTACCTGCCCTTCTTTTTGTTGCGTAAACGTGTTATCGTTGTCTCTTGTTATGTGTGGTATCATAGCGTTTGTTTTAACGAGCTTTGACTCACTTGAGTGCATATATGCGTTTGGCATCAGTATTACTCCTTAATCTTTTTAGTTCAAGTGATACGCACCACGACGTCTAATAAATTTTTTTATATAAAAATCATCTAATTTACAACAAAAATTTATTTTTACGTACATATAATGTAAAATTTACATATAACAATCAAAATTACTGAAAAAATACAATAACTGTATTCAAACATAGAAAACAATAACCAACCCCAGTCAACCTATTGAACCAAACTAAACTATTCATGATGGAAAAAAACAAATACATCTAGTGCGACTGAACATGAAGGTCTTTGTTGTGATTACTATTTTGGTGGTGGGGCGTGTTGGCATGTTTTTTGTGCTATTCACAGAGAAGTTAACTTGTATAATGCTAAAATCTAATGTGCTAATGTAGGTTTTTTATAAGCGAAATAGCGGTGATGATTTATATATCTGAAAATTGGCTGTTATATGTAGTAACTCCTGCTCAATAGCCTTAACGGCTGTGTTGGCTATCGATAAGGGAGTTGTGGTAAATGTTGTAAACCCGGGTGAAAAGGGTTACTATTTACCAAAATGTCATGAGAGGCGAATATAGTAATGTCAAACTTGAAAGTGTCAATGGAAGAATTTATTGAAAATGCTTGTGAGCGTATCCGTAGAGAAGCTGCTGGGCGTCCTGTGTTATGTGCGTTAAGTGGTGGTGTGGATTCTGCGGTGTGTGCTATTCTTGCGCATCGTGCTGTTGGTGATAAGCTTACCTGTTTATTTGTAGATACAGGGTTTATGCGTAAAAATGAGGGCGATCAAGTAGTGGCGCTGTTTCGTGATACGTATGCCATTAATTTGATACGTGTTGATGCGGCAGATCGGTTTTTGGCAAAGCTTAAAGATGTAACTGAGCCAGAGTGTAAGCGTAAAGTGATAGGTGAAGAGTTTATACGTATTTTTGAAGAAGAAGCAAAAAAGCTTGGTACAGTGGGTTGTCTTATGCAGGGGACTATTTATCCTGATATTATTGAAAGCGGTGTAGATGGGCATAAGCAGGTGAAGGCTCATCATAATGTAGGTGGTATGCCGCTTAATATTGAATTTGAGGCTGTTATTGAGCCGATAAAGTTATTGTATAAAGAAGAAGTGCGTGAATGTGGCAGAAAGTTGGGTTTGCCGGAAGCCTTCACTAATCGTCAGCCTTTTCCTGGTCCAGGGTTAGCTGTGCGTTGTATTGGTGCGCTTACAAAGGCTCGGCTTAATATTTTGCGTGAGGCTGATGCTATTTTCCGTGAAGAGCTTGAGAAGACAGGGTTGCAAAGAGAGGTGCAGCAGTATTTTGTTATTTTGCCTGATCTTCAAAGTGTTGGCGTGCGAAATGGTGAGCGGTGTTATGAGGATATGGTTGTTCTTAGGGCTATATCAACTAAGAATTTTGTAACTGCTGGTGCTGTTAGGTTACCGTATGAGTTGATTGAGACTGTAGTGGCGCGTATAACCAGTGAGGTTAAAGGGGTTAATCGTGTTATGTATGATGTGACACCAAAGCCTCCGGCTACGGTGGAGTGGGAATAGTAATTTGGAAGGGAAGAGTTATGAGTAAAACAAAAATTAATAAAATAGTGTTAGCATACTCCGGTGGATTAGATACCTCTGTTATCATCCCCTGGTTAAAGGAGAATTATGATAATCCTGAAATTATTGCGGTTTTAGGGCATTTAGGGCAAGATGTTGATGTTGAAGAAATTGAGGCGCGTGCAAAGAGTTCAGGTGCTTCAAAGCTGTATATTGAGGATTTACAGGATGAATTCGTTACTGATTTTATTTTCCCAACTTTAAAGGCGGGGGCTAAGTATGAGGGTTATCTATTGGGGACGTCTATGGCGCGTATGCCTATTGCTAAGCGGCTTGTTAAAGTTGCAAAAATAGAAAAGGCTGATGCGGTTTGTCATGGGTGTACGGGTAAGGGTAATGATCAGGTGCGTTTTGAGTTGTCGATTAAGGCTTTTGCGCCTGAACTTAAAATTATAGCTCCGTGGCGTGAGTGGCAAATTAAAAGTCGGGATGAGGCATTGGAGTATGCACAAAAGCATGGTATTAATCTCAAGCTTACAAGTGAGACCAACTATTCTAAGGATATGAATTTGTGGCACCTCTCTCATGAAGGTATGGATTTAGAATCTACTGAAAATGAGCCGTTATACAATAAAGAGGGGTTCTTAGAGATGGGTGTTAGTCCTGAAAAGGCACCGGATACCTTTGAGTATGTAACGCTTGAGTTTGTAGCGGGTATACCAACTGCGCTAAACGGTAACAAGATGAACGGTGTTGCCTTGATAAAAGAACTTAACAAGATTGGTGGAAAGCATGGTATAGGCTTGTTTGATGTAGTGGAAAATAGGCTTGTAGGTATGAAATCCCGTGGGGTTTATGAGACTCCTGGTGGGACTATTCTTCATCGTGCGCATGAAGTTTTGGAAACAATTTGTCTTGATAAGGAAACATCGCATTACAAGGCGCTAATTGCACAAAAGTATGCTGAACTAGTGTATAATGGTCAATGGTATACGCCTCTGCGTGAAGCGCTAGATGCTTTCGTAGATAAAACTCAGGAAAGGGTAACAGGTGAGGTTAAGCTAAAGCTCTACAAGGGTAACATTATTAATGCAGGGACAAAATCGCCGTATTCACTCTATAGTAAGGACCTCGCAAGTTTTAATGAACATGGTATCTATAACCAAGCGGATGCAGCAGGTTTTATTAACCTCTATGGCTTGCCTATCTTGGTTAAAGCTCTACTTGATATGGAAAGAGGCAATTAAAAATGGCTTTATGGAAAGGTCGTTTTGAAAAAGAACTAGATAAGCAAGTAAATGATTTTGCTTCTTCTCTGTCATTTGATAAGCGCCTTTACCGTGAAGATATTGCGGCAAGTATTGCCCATGTCACTATGTTAGGTGCTACTGCCATTATACCTTCTGATGAGAGTAAAAAAATTGCTGAAGAACTAACGAAAATTCTAGCTGATATCGAGGACGGGAACTTGCAGTTCAATAACTCCTGTGCGGAGGATATTCATAGCTTTATTGAACAAGAACTAACCAAACGTCTTGGCGATTTAGGTAAAAAGCTACATACCGCACGTTCAAGAAATGACCAAGTAGCAACAGATCTTAGATTGTATTTGCGAAAGGAAATCACTGTCATGGATAGATTATTGAAAGATATTATTAACACGTTATGTGATATTTCTGAAAAAAACCTTGACACAATTATGCCGGGCTATACACATTTGCAACGAGCACAGCCTGTTACCTTTGCGCATCATTTAATGACATATTCTGCAATGTTTGGACGTGACCTGGGTCGTTTGACGGATTGTTCTAAACGTCTAAATGAATGTCCCCTAGGTAGTGGTGCATTGGCGGGGACTACTCATGCTATTGACCGTGATAAAACAGCTGAAATGTTAGAATTTAACTGTCCAACTGCTAACTCTTTGGATGGAGTTTCAGACAGAGATTTCTGTGTAGAGTTGGCAAGTGCATGCTCGCTGATAATGCTGCACCTATCAAGGTTTAGTGAGGAAATCATTTTATGGTGTTCTCACGAGTTCAAATTTATTGAACTAGATGACGGCTTTGCAACAGGTTCATCTATTATGCCTCAAAAGAAAAATCCTGATGTCGCAGAGCTTGTACGTGGCAAGACAGGGCGTGTCTTCGGTAACAATCTGGCTCTTCTAACGATGCTCAAGGGGTTACCTCTAGCATATAACAGAGATATGCAAGAAGATAAAGAAGCAATTTTTGATAGTGTCGATACCATCAAAATTTGTCTATCGACGTTTACGTCAATGCTAAAAACCATGACTGTGTTAAAAGAGAACATGCGCCGGGCTGTTGCTAAGGGTTTTATCAATGCAACAGACTGTGCTGACTATTTGGCTAAAAAAGGTGTTCCTTTTAGGGAGGCTTATAAAATAGTTGGGGGGATTGTGGCTCGTTGCATAAAAGAGGGTATCACTCTAGAGGACTTTCCTATTGAATCATACAAGACGTTTTCGGATGTTTTTAATCAAGACGTTTATCATGCTATTAATCTGGAAAATTGCTTAAACGAGCGCAAAAGCTATGGTGGTCCAACTGGTACAAGTGTAAAGAATCAGATACAGCTAATGCGACTTATGAGTAAACAATAATGGAGACAGGGTTTAATACTTGTCTTAAACCATAACCACCAATAATTTTACTTTATCATAATATTTCAGCATATACGAATTTAATTTCTGATTTATATGTGAGTTATGGTGTTGTCAACATGTGTAGGGCTGTGGACATGTGGGTGTTTGATTTTTTGTGGCTGGTTATTTTTGATTATATAGCGTGTTCATTTAAAAGGAGGTTTATTATTTTTGTATTTTTATGTGAGTGACATGGTTATTTTAAAAGATTAGGGTTTCATAATGTTTTTAATGTATGTTGCGGCATGTGTCAAAAAGTTGCAGATTTTGGGTTCAGTAGAGATTTTTTGAGTGTTCCTAGTGTATCTGTCTTAGCTGTTTTTTAGCTGTTTTTGTTTGTCTAAGCTTGGCTAAAAGTGTGTGCTGTTCTTTTTCGTTAAGTTATTAAGAGTGGGTAGGGTGTGTCAAAAAGTTTTGGGTGTAATTGTTACTTGGACTCCTACTTTTTTGTTTGATGACCTATATATTTAGGGAAGATAACAAATGTTATGAACAATCTGGTTTGTTAAAGGGATATTGAATGATTAAGGATGTAAATGGTGAATCAGCTAATTTGCATGCAAAATGTCGTGGTAAAGTTTCTATTGTAAGTAAAGTTCCTGTTAACACGATTGATGATTTAAGTTTGGTGTATACTCCTGGCGTAGCTGAGCCTTGTCGCAGAATTGCTCAAAATCCTGAAGATGTTTATACATACACTTCAAAGGGTAATATGGTGGCGGTTGTATCTGATGGTTCTGCTGTTTTAGGGTTGGGTAATATTGGTGCGAAGGCGGCTATTCCTGTTATGGAGGGGAAGGCGATTCTTTTCAAGGAATTTGCTGGTGTGGACGCTGTTTCTGTCTGTCTTGATACACAAGATTCAAAGGAAATAATTCGTACGGTACAGATAATCGCGCCTAATTATGGTGGTATAAATCTTGAAGATATTGCGTCTCCTCGTTGTTTTGAAATTGAGCGTGCGTTGAAGGATCTTATTGATATTCCTGTTTTTCATGATGATCAGCATGGGACAGCTATTTGTGTTTTGGCGGGAATTATGAATGCTGCTAAAGTGGTAAACAAGGCTCTTTCGGAGTTGGTTATAGTGATAAATGGTTGTGGTGCGGCGGGTTCAGCGATTGCAAGAATGCTTATAGCTGAAGTTTCTGATATTCGTCTAGTTGATATAAATGGTATAATCAATAAAAATAATCCTAAGACTATGTTAAATTGGAATCATGAAGAATTGGCTAATTTGACAAATAAGAAAAATCTCGTTGGGGGGTTAGCTGAAGCTGTTCGAGGTGCAGATGTATTTGTTGGGGTATCAAAACCTGGGTTATTAACGCAAGATATGGTGCGGACAATGGCAAATGATGCTATAGTTTTCGCGATGGCAAATCCTACTCCCGAAATTTTTCCAGATGAGGCAAAAGCAGTGGGTGCGGCGGTTGTTGGTACCGGGCGTTCTGATTTGCCTAATCAAATAAATAATGCGCTTGTCTTTCCGGGTATCTTCAAAGGTGTGTTAGCTGCTCGCGTAAAAAATATAACAGAAGATCTCAAGTTAGCAGCGGCGAAAGCATTATCTGGCTATATTCCTGCCGATCAGTTAAGTTCTGAAAACATTTTGCCGTCTGTTTTGGATAAAAACGTAGCAGATGCAGTTGCAAAAGCGGTTTATACTGCTGCAGTTGGAACAGTGAACGGGTCTCATGTGTAAGCGTGTGTAGAGGGGAAATAATTATGATAGAGGTGCATTCGGAAAAAATAACAGAGGCTGTTAAAGACCTAATTCTTGATAGGTCTTATCATCTGCCCACTGATGTTCGTTGTGCTCTTGAAACTGCATTTATTAATGAGGGTGAAAGTCTGCCTAAATATATTTTAGCTGAGTGTATTTCAAATTTTCAAATTGCTGATGAAGGTCAATATCCGCTGTGTCAAGACACCGGGACGGCATTGTTTTTTGTTGAAATTGGTGAAGATGTTTTTGTAAGGGGTAATTTAACTGATGCAGTAAATCAAGGGGTGCGTGAGGCATATACTGAGGGATATCTGCGTAAATCCCAAGTAGCTGACCCGCTTTTTGATAGAATTAACACAAAAGATAACACACCTGCCATTATCTATGCTATTTTTGTTCGTGGGGATAAAATTAAAATCAGTTTTCTTGCTAAGGGTGGTGGAGCGGAAAATTGTTGTGCATTAGGTATGCTAACGCCTTCTCAAGGCGTAGATGGTATAACTGATTTTGTAGTTGAAACAGTAAAAAAAGCTAGCGGAAAGCCCTGCCCTCCCATAATCGTTGGAGTTGGGATTGGTGGTACAGCAGATAGCGTTGGTGTTCTAGCAAAATACGCTCTACTCAAGAAAATAGGGCAAAGACATCCTGATATAAGATATGCAAAGCTGGAAGAGGATATTTTACAGAGGATTAACTCGCTTAACATCGGCGCGCAAGGGTTGGGCGGCAAAACTACAGCTTTTGATGTGCATATTGAAACTGCACCTTGTCATATTGCCTCTATGCCAGTTGGTGTTGCTATTAATTGCCATAGTTCAAGGCATGGAAGCGTAATAATTGGTAAAAGTAAAATAATCTTTGAAAAAGACGAAAAATATGTAACACGACAACTCCAGATTAAAGTTGATAATATTAAAAAAATAGCCTTACCGCTATCGCTTGATGATGTACGTGAGCTTTCAGCTGGCGATATTGTCTCAATCTCGGGAACAATTTACACCGCACGTGATGCCGCTCATAAGCGTTTATTGGAAGCTATAAAAAACAATGAGAAACTACCTTTTAACCTGCAAGGGCAGGCAATATATTATGCCGGACCATCGCCAAATCGTCCTGGAAAGCCCATTGGTTCATGCGGTCCGACAACATCCATTAGGCTAGACTCTTTTTCTGACGAACTCCTCAAACAAGGTCTCAAAGTTATGATTGGTAAAGGTCCAAGGACATCCCAAACTATGGAGCTTATGCAAAAATACGGTGCTATATATCTGGCATGCGTTGGGGGTGCCGCCGCAGTCACGACAACGAAAATTAAAAGCAGTGAGATTATAGCATACAAAGATTTAGGACCAGAAGCAATCCACAAATTAGCAGTTGAGAATTTTGTATGCATAGTTGCAGTGGACAGCTTTGGTAGAAGTTTATATACCACAGGTAAATAAGTTTTGAACTATCCTGTTTTAGGTAGGTCTTATTTATGCTGTTTCAAAGGTTCTATCTTAAGTTTGATATGTTTTGTCTAGAGATGCGTGTGAAACGATTCTTAGCTGATTAGCTGCTATAAGATTATTAGGAGATAACTGTAAAATTATGAGGAAAACATGATATAGCGTGCTCAGCGATTTGGTTATTGAGGTTAGATTTTTAGTTTTGTCTGGTTTTTTGATGTGTTGTGGCTTTTTGAAGAGGAAAATTCTAATGTATGTCTTGTAAATTGTTGTGTAGTGATAGTTATGAGTATTAAAGAGGATCCAATTAAGCTCCATAAGGATGCTAATGCTTTAATGGAGAATGGTAAATCAGTTGAAGCACGTGATTTATTTACAAGAAGCGGTGAACTTTATTTTAAAGGTCAAAACTATTTTGGTGCCGCTGAAATGTATTATAAAGCCGGCGAGTGCAGTGTAAACCTAAAAGAGTATCCACGAGCAGTTGAATTTTTCACTAAAGCAGCTGATGTTGCTATAAATAAAGGCTTTGACCGTTACGGATTAAGCGCACTTAAAGAAGCTCAAGCAGTTCAAAAAACTGCAGGAAATACCGAAGCCGCAGAAGAAATTGAAAAACGTATAAAAGAGGTTAATGACAAAATTAACAAACAAAACGCCGCTAGCGATGATGACTCCTCCTTCTCAGTCTTCTCCTAACAATAACCTCCTTCTATCTTACTTTTTTTGATTCTACTGTTTTTCTCTTTAACAAGTGTAAATGTCATAGCCTTGTTCTTCGATTTTCTCCTCAATAGCCTTTGTTGTGATAAGTGTTGAGTTATATTCTACTAGTACAGTTTTAGCTTTCAAGTCCACAGTTACATTAAACACGCCTGGTAACGTGTTTACTTCTTTTACTATAGACTTTGCACAATGCTCACATGACATGCCATTTACATTCAATAATATTTTTTCCACACTAACACCTCCCATTTTCTGTTTTTAGTTTGTTGTTTTAAATTTTTTTAGCCGCAACGCGTTTATTAGAACTGAAATTGAGCTAAATGACATGATGGCCGCCGCTAAAATTGGGTTTAGTAACGGACCGCCTATTAGATATAGCAGTCCTGCTGCGATAGATATTGCTGCTATGTTGTATCCAAATGCCCAGAAAAGATTTTGTTTAATAATTTTAATGGTTTTTCTGCTCAACGCTATGGCTATAGGGACATCTCTTAGGTCATTTCTCATTAGTATTATATCTGCTGATTCTATGGCAACATTTGTGCCTGATCCTATTGCTATACCTATGTCTGCTTGGACTAACGCGGGGGCATCATTTATTCCGTCTCCTACCATGGCAACCCTTTTGCCTTCCAGTTGAAGTTTCTCTATAACATCTGCTTTATCCTGTGGTAAAACTTCTGCTATAACCCTATCTATACCCACCTGTCCTGCAATCGCCACCGCTGTATACCTGCTATCACCTGTTAACATAATTATATCAAGTCCCATACTCTTCAAAGACTTGACAGCCTCATAGCTGCCCTGCTTTACAACATCAGCTACTGCAATAATCCCTGCTAATTG
Source organism: Candidatus Bathycorpusculum fermentans (assembly GCA_009787175.1). Classification (GTDB taxonomy): domain Archaea; phylum Thermoproteota; class Bathyarchaeia; order Bathyarchaeales; family Bathycorpusculaceae; genus Bathycorpusculum; species Bathycorpusculum fermentans. The sequence goes on from WRGM01000172.1 coordinate 28,785, forward strand.
ACTATTTACAGAAATAAACATAGCAGTCTTTCCCTCCACTGCAAGCCTTTCTGCTTGCCCTGCTAAATCCCCTACGACCGCAGCTAACGCTGCACCACACATTTTTTCCACAAAATTTCTATTACCCACCACAACACGCTTCCCTGCAACATCTGCAGAAACACCTAACCCTGCAAACGCCTCAAAACGCTCTAATACAGATAATTCAAGCTCCTCTTTTTCCGCCGCATGCACAACAACTCTTCCAAGCGGATGCTCTGAGCCCTTTTCAGCCGAAGCCGCTATCTGCAACAATTCCTCCCGCCTATAACCATTTACAGCTATAATATCTGTTACCTCCGCTTTACCCTCTGTAACAGTACCCGTCTTATCAAAAACAACCGTTCTAACCTTATGTGCCACTTCTAAGGCTTCGCCATTTTTAACCAGTATACCCATCTTTGCCCCAATGCCTGTACTAACCACAATAGCTGTAGGCGTAGCAAGCCCTAACGCACAAGGACAAGATATTACAAGAACAGAAACAAACACCCTCAACGCGAACACAAAATCCCCAGTACCTATAAACCAGCCGACAAAAGCTAAACACGCTATACCTAACACGACAGGAACAAAATAACCCGACACAACATCAGCCAGTTTAGCAATAGGTGCCTTACTACCCTGCACCTCCTCTATAGTCCTTATAATCTGAGCAAAAACAGTATCCGCACCAATATTTACCGCCTCAAAACGTATCAAACCATTCGTATTCAAACTAGCCGCATAAACTCTATCCCCCACACCCTTATCAACAGGCAAACTCTCCCCCGACAACATAGACTCATCCACAGCTGCAGACCCCTCTAAAATTACGCCATCAACAGGAATTTTCCCACCAGGCCTAACAACAAGAACATCACCAACTTTAACATCACCTATCAAAACCTCACACTCCACCCCCTCCTCACTCAATATAACCGCTGTTTCAGGCACAAGACACAACAATTTCTCTAAAGCCTCACTTGCCTTACCCTTACTTACCGCTTCCAAAGACTTCCCAAATAAAATAAGCGATATTATAACCCCCACTGTTTCAAAATACAAATGCCCAACAGCACCATGATCACCACGAACAATTTGTAAAAACGAAAACACACTATAACAAAAAGCCGCCGATGTACCTATAGCAATTAAACTATCCATATTAGGACTCCTATTCCACAACGCCCTATAACCCACAACAAAAAACCTGTAACCCACCACCATTACAGGTATTGTTAATGATAACTGTAAACATGAATAAGCCAACGGATGCGCCATCGGCTGCAAAAAGAACGGAACAGGTAATCCACCCCAAGGTAACATGGGACCCATGGCAAAATATAAGAGCGGTAAACTAAACACGGCTGAAACGACAAATTTTATCCACAAAAGACGAATCTCTTTTTCTCTACGGAGACGATTATCCCCTTTACTGGTAACTGTTTTATTCTCTATCTCCAGAGTTTTGTAACCCGCATTTATTACTACTTGTTTTAGTGCAGCTAATTCTACAATTTGTGGGTCATATTTGACTAACGCTTTTTCGGTTGCAAAATTTACTGAAACTTCTATAACGCCATGTGTCTTCTGTAATGCTCTCTCTACTCTTTTAGCACAAGCCTCACAGGTCATCCCTGTAATAATGAACACATGACTGTCTAGCATAGAACTTACTGCCATTAGAGAACTCTTTTAAAATGGAATATAAAGATTACACAGATCTTCTGTGTAATTTTTTGGAAATGAAAAAATTAGATGCGGAGTAATACTTTTTCTGTGTATTTACTTAGGCTGTCTGCGAATTTTTCTATGGTTTCTGGTGCGTAGCATTGTAGTTTTTGGTAGTGTTTGTCTGGTGCGTTTTCTGGTGTAAATTGTTGTAGTACATGAATTTTGGAGCCTTCAGATAGTTTGCCTATTTGTTCTATATCTTCTGGTGTGACGATTTCAGGGACTATGGTTGTGCGAAATTCATAGGGTACTTTGCCTTTTTTAAGTATCTCTATGCTTTTTTGCAGGTTACTTGTGTCTTGTGCTCCTAATTGGCTGTATTTTTCTAGGCTTGTTTTAATGTCTAAGGCTATGTAATCTACATAGTTGAGGCATTCTTCTAATACGTCTGGATAGAATCCATTGGTGTCTAATTTTACTGAGAAGCCTTTTTCTTTTAATTTAGCGAGAAATTTAGGCAGTTCCTTATGCATGCATGGTTCTCCACCTGTGATAACTATGGCGTCTACGTATTTTTTGCGGGCTTCTAAAATTTCTAGTATGGTGGCTTCTTGTAGAAAGGGTGGCTGGGGGTTAGTAGCTATTTCCCAGTTGTGGCAGTATGCGCAGTGTAAGTTGCAGCTTGGGGTGAATAGTACGCTGGCTACTTTGTCTGGATAGTCTAGTAAGCTTGTTTTTTGTAGTCCGCTAAATTTCATTTATCCTGTTTCACCTATTGTGTCCGTGGGGTGGTGGCTATGGTGTTTGAGCGGTCGAAGGTTTTTCGTATGGTAAATTCTGCTTGTTTTCCGTTGTTCCATTGGTCAACTGGGCGTAGGTAGCCGACGACGCGGCTGTATATTTCACTGTTTGCGCCACAGGTTGGGCAGTTTTTGTGTTCGCCTGTGGTATAGCCATGGCTTGGGCAGATGCTAAATGTGGGTGTTAGGGTGAAGTAGGGTATGTTTGTGTTGTGTGCTACTTTTTTGACTAGTTCTGCTGCTGCTTTCCATGTTGGTAAGCGTTCGCCTAGGAATATGTGGAAGTTTGTTCCTCCTGTGTATAGTGTTTGTAGTGTATTTTGGTGTTCTAGGGCTTCGAAGAGGTCTCCTGTGAAGTCGACTGGTAATTGTGATGAGTTAGTATAGAATGGTTCTGCGTGTTCTCTTTGGACCTGTTTTTGGTTAGCAAATACTATGTCATGGTAACGTTTTTGGTCTATGCGCGCTAGGCGATATGCGGTGCTTTCTGCGGGTGTAGCTTCTAAATTGTATATATCACCTGTTTCTTCTTGATATTTGCTTATACGGTTTCGCATGAAGCCTAATGTTTTTATTGCAAATGCATGGCCGTCTTTGGAGGCAATATTTTGTCCAAGTAAGTTTAGAACGGCTTCATTTATGCCTACGATGCCTATTGTTGAGAAATGGTTTTTCCAGTACTTGTCATATCGCTCTTTAATGTTACGTAGGTAACGTTTGGAGTAGGGGTATAGTCCTTTTTCTGTGAAACGTTCAAGTACTTTACGTTTAATCTCTAAACTTAGCTTTGCTGTATCCATAAGTTCGCCTATTTTCTCAAAAAACTCGTCTTCATTCTTTGAAAGGTATCCTACTCTGGGAATGTTTAATGTAACCACACCTATGCTGCCTGTTAGCGGGTTTGCGCCAAAAAAGCCGCCTCCGCGTTTGCGTAGTTCTCTATTGTCTATGCGTAGTCGGCAGCACATGCTGCGTACGTCTTCAGGGTTTAAGTCGCTATTTATGAAATTGCTAAAGTTAGGTACTCCATATTTAGCTGTAACTTCAAATATTGCCTGTGAAACAGGTGATTCCCAGTCAAAGTCTTTTGTAATGTTATATGTTGGAATTGGAAAAGTGAACACTCTACCCTTTGAGTCTCCTCTGGCCATAACTTTGGCAAAAGCTATGTTTAACATTTCCATTTCCTTAGTCATATCGCCATATGTGTCCTCTGTTACTTTCCCGTTAAATATTATAGCCTCATCTTTCATGAAGCTTGGAACTACTAAATCTAATGTAAGATTTGTAAAAGGTGTCTGGAAACCAACGCGTGTGGGAACATTCATATTAAAGAAGAATTCCTGTATCGCCTGCTCTACATCTCTTTGTGTCAAATTGTCATAACGGATAAAGGGTGCTAGGTAAGTGTCAAAATTGCTAAATGCCTGCGCTCCTGCGGCTTCTCCTTGTAGAGTGTAGAAAAAGTTTACAATATGACCTAACGCGGTGCGGAAATGCTTAGCCGGTTTGCTTTCAATTTTTCCTGATACGCCACCAAAGCCTGAAAGCAGCAGATCGCTTAGATCCCAGCCGACACAGTAGGGTCCTAAGACGCCTAAGTCATGAATGTGTAGGTCGCCTGAGAAGTGGGCGTCTGCAATTTTTTGTGGGTAAATGCGGCTTATCCAGTATTTTGCAATTACTGTAGATGAGAGATAATTGTTTAATCCTTGAAGTGAATAGCTCATGTTGCTATTTTCTTTAACTCTCCAGTCTTCTACTTCTAAGTATTGGTCAACAAGGTCTGCAGAGCTTAGTAACGCGGCTAACTCGCGCATATCATTGTGCTGTTTACGATAGAGGATATACGCTTTAGCTGTAGATGCGTTACCATTTTCAATTAATCGCCTTTCGACAAGATCTTGAATTTCCTCAACAGTAGGAACACCATCTTCCCCATACTGCTTATTTAGTATAGTTACTACTTCATCGCATATACGCTTAGCCTGCTCTTTGTCTTTTCCACCAACAGATCTGGCGGCTTTCCAAATAGCTTCTGTAATACGTTCTGGGTCAAAATGTTCTAATTTACTATCACGTTTTAATACAAACTTCATTATTTTTCCACTTCCATAAGTAAACGCCCGAAATCTTCGGGTTCTTCGAATTTTTTGTAAACAGATGCAAATCTTATGTAGACTATATGATCTACATTTTTTAGGTACTTCATAACTAGGTCACCTATTTCCTGTGACGATATCTCTTCAGCGCCCTTCATCATAAGATCCTGCCGTATTTGTCCTGCTAACTCGTTAATCTGCGCCATGGATACAGGTCGTTTTTCGCTTGCTTTCTGTAAGCCTCGGATTATTTTATTTACATCAAACCGTTCTAGTTTTCCGTCTTTTTTGCGTACCATTAATTCTATTGTTTCAATGTACTCGTATGTTGTGAAGCGTTTGCTACAGTTTGTGCACTCTTTTCGTCGGCGCGTAGTATTGTCTGGGGAATCGCGTGTTTCAAGGGTTTTAAAGTTTTCAGAGCTGCAGTAAGGGCATTTCATGATTCTCACCGTATAGTGTTACAAGAATTTAGAATACACTACACTTAGCGCCTATATAAGCCCTTTTCACACTAAATATCAAATAAACCCCATAAGCCAAAAACACAAATACATTAAAATAGACAGGTTTAAAGAAAACAAAAACCCCAAAACAGACATATTTAACAAAAACTTACATATCTAAAAAATTTAACACTTAAATTACAGAAAAATCAAGTCTCACCATTAACAGGTTTTACAATTAAATATCCCTTATCAATTAACCAATGATGAAACTGATATGTAGTAAACAAACAACCTGACCCACACGTTTTACGAATACGCTCATACTCTAAAGAACCCTCCACCTGCCTGTTAAGCTCCACTTGAATAGAACACTTTACATCATTACAAAACTCTCTACGTTTATACTCAACAAAACCGTCTAACATGACTTATCAATTTCATTATCTTCAATTGTGCATATAAGCCTTATTTTAAAAAGGCTTGACAAAGCTTATACCACAACAGACAGTATTCTGATTACCTGTCTACTTAATTAATTAATATGCTATAGCTTGTTTTGGTAGCTATCTTTTTTACGGCTACTTTTTTAGTTTCAAAGTTTCTATTTTTGATATGCGTAAAGTGTATCTTTTAGGCGGAGAGCGTATTCGTAAACGTGATGGTGAGAGAGTTAACAGGCAGGCTTTTAACGCTGCAGGAGGATCCCCTGAGGTTCTAGTTTTTTCGTGGGCAAGGGCAAATTTTGATCAGATATATCAACGACAAGAACTGGTTTACAATTACCTGCGATATTTAGGTGCTAATAGTGTAACTGTTGTTGATTATTCAACTACGCAACAAGAAATTAGAGAAAAATTTAGCCAAGCAGACCTAATTTATATAACTGGAGGTAGCCCAAGTATTCTAATTGAACGCTTTAAACATATGCATGTAGATGATTTGCTAAAAACTTTTAACGGTGTAATTGTTGGACGAAGCGCTGGCGCATTAGCGCTATGCACAAAATGCATCGTAACCATTAGGGCTACTAAACAAACTAAAATAATTGATGGCTTAGGCATAGTTAATTTAACAATGTCAGCCCATTACACTCGCAAAAAAGACGCGCAATTAAAAGAGCTCTCTAGGAATAACCAAATTTTTGCTGTACCAAAGGGTTCTGCACTGATATTTACCGAGCCAAATATTTTATCTCGTATCAATGAGGTAATTTTATTTAAAAATGGTAAACGCGACGCTATGTTGCAGCTTTTGAGATGTTAGCTATTAGCTTATGATGCTAAATATGCTGCTGATTTGTAAAGGTTGATAATGAGTATGTATGCAATAGCGTCTGAAATGTTCCTCTCTTGTGGAGCACAAATGCTGTAAAATCTAGCAAACGCCATAATAGAGTACATCGATATGCTTATCGAAATGAAAACTGCTCCCAAAACAGCAGTTCAATTAGACCATAAATATATGCTTATGAGCTGAGGTAAAGTTTCGTATACTTGAAATGTCCATTAACAGCTCAGGAATACGCAACGTATCACGAGTACTCCACATAAATCCACATAAATGCAGATGTGGCTATTGAGACCATAAAAAAAGCGCTGCTAATCAACAGATAAATCTGACCTGACCTCTAGCCCATAGAAACGCCTCAAATATTGTTGTTGAGCTTGTTTGTATTGAAGAGGCGAGATGGATGAGAGAGGGCCATTTGTCGGTTGATTAGGGGCTATACATATCGATTCCCTGTGTTCATTCTGTGTGCTATGATGTGACAATGTCTCTGCGTGAAAAACAGGCTAAGCCTAAGCTTGTTAATACAGCTGTAATTATTAACATAACTAGAATAGCTATGGGGGATACTGTAGCACCTGGATAGACCCAAGCAAAGGGTGAAAAACTGAAAACATTATTTCCAACCCTAACTTCCTGATTTAAGTAATAGGTTTTAGTTTTGGGCTTGTTTTTTTCCATGCATCCATAAGTAGCATACACGGTTGTGTGGTAACTTTTTCAGATAATTCTGATTACCCATTTGGTTATTAAAACG
>WRGM01000173.1 GCA_009787175.1 Candidatus Bathycorpusculum fermentans
GATGTTATGACGGATATAGTGTGTGGTCTGACTAATTTTTGTATATTTGGTACTCTAACAGTTTAAAAACCTGACTAGGTGCTCATAAACTCCATTAAAAACGCCAAAAACAATAAGGACTAAGGTCTAATATACGAAGACCCAGACTACCCTGTTTCAGGAAGGTATAATCGCGTTTACTATTGGAACCAAGAATAACAAAAAATATCTCCAACTTTTTTTAGCCATTAAATACCTGATGATTATCTGCAAGTATATAGGAGATAACATGGAGTGGCGGTTAGAAGTACATGTGCAAGTGGCTTTTGGTTTATTTATGATATATTATGGTGGTCATTGGTTTTATGTTTTAAAGTTTAGTTTTTTGGGGTTAAATACTATGAATTTTGTGTTGCGCATGTAGCGGCCTATTCTTGAGATAAGACCGGTGGCGTCTGTTCCTAGTTTACAGACGAGTACCTGTTCGAATAGCCCTAGTGAGTCTGTACTTATAACATCGCGATTTAATCGTGTGCGTTCAAGTGTTGAGGTAACCTCGTCAGGGGTAGTACCTAAAAGTATAAGTCGGTCTAAAAGGGAATCTCTCCAGTTTTTGAACATTGACACCTGTGTTACTGAGAGTTCTGCGTCAAGTGTGTTTGCAGTTGTAGGTGTATTATTAATTTTGATGCTGATGGGTAAATCGGCGTTTAATGCGTATAGTTCGGCAATTTTTTTGAGTGGTATGTCTTTTCCGTCTAACAGTTGGGTCTGTATGGTCGCAAGAGGGATATGTGCGTAGATTGTTTTTGGCTCTAATATGCCGATGTCAACTGTTAATATTTCATTGTTGGTTATTTTTTGAATATACCCTTTCAATTCAGAGCCTGTAGAAATTTCGTCTAGGCTATTTGGGCATATGCCGATTTGTTTTGCTATGTAATTTTTAGCGACGGTTTCGTCTTCGCCTATTACTTCTACTTTTACCCACTTGTTAACTGGGTTGCCTATGATTTGTATTTGAGCGTCTAAGTCTTCAAATGTTAGCTGTAGGGATTCTTCTATCTGTCTTAGTTGTCCTTTATTGTATGCTTTAGTAAATAATGTTAATATGACCATTTTTATCTCTCGAGCAGGTTAGTTATTTCGTTGTAGAGTTTTCTAACTCTTTCGGCGGCGTCGTCTAGTTTTTGGTCGTGTAATTGTTTTATTGTTGTTTCCACAGAAATACGGTCGTTGCCGCTTATGCATTTGTCGGCGTAGCAGACGATTTTTTCTTCTAATGTTTGAGGTATATAGTTGTCTTTGGGCCAATTGAGTTTGTCTGCTTCTTCCGCTGTTATGCCTGCGCCTACGTGTCGTTTAATGATGCAGACTACTGTGTCGGGTAATTTTTCGGTTTGTGCGAGTTTCATACCTTCAATTGCATGGTTTACGCTGTGATTTTTAGAGCGACCAAGGTCATGTAAAAGTGCGCCTGCTTCGATTAGGGTTAGGTTAACAGGATAGTTTTTTGTTTTAAATTCTTCGGCTATTTCAAGAGCTAATGAGGCTACTGCTTGGCAGTGTGTTATTACTTTGGGTGAGCAGCTGTTTTTTTGTAGGATTTCTATGGCTTGCTCCCTGTTTGGAAGCTGGTTATTCACCTAGTTCCTTCCTTAGAAGTGTGACTTTTTCTGAGAGTTTGTTTATCATTTGTTCGTTTCCAAAATGCACTAGGGGTTTGCCGCATGTGCTGCAGTGGAAGACAAGTTCTACTGCTTCTTCAAAGGGTACACGTTTGCATTCTGGGGTGTTGCAGAAGTAGAAGTCATGATTTTGTTCATACTCGAGTCGGACATTGAGTTTTTCAAGCACTCTGCGTTTTTGGCTTAATATAAAGCCTTCAAGTTGACCTGATTGGAGTTTCCAGTGGAAGATGAACCAGCCTGTTTTTGGGTCTCGTGTTCTGCGTAGGCTTACAAGTGAGTGGTCGTAGAGTTTGTAGAGGATTTTGCGGACACTGTTTAGGCGTATTCCTGTTTTGTTAGCTATTTCATCGTCTGTTATCTCATCTACGCTCTTTAAGTGTTCAATAAGTACAACGGCTTCTTCAGCTCCAAGAGCGTTAGCCACTTTCATTAAAGTTGTATCATCGATAGTTGACAACATACTCAATTTTCCTTAATTACGCTGTAATAGAGGATATTGATACATAAAACTCTTCGTACACATTTACGTTTTTTCTTCATTAACTTTAATGTTTTTACCATGCTGTTGTGGAATAATTTTTACTTCAGCTTTTTCGAAATCTACGGTTAACTCTTTACCTTCAAAGAAGCGGTCTAAGAAAATGGCTAACGCACTACACTCGCTATGAGGCTGATTTCCAACACCTATGTTAAAGTCAGAGATTTCTGTGCTATAGAATTCTCCGGGAACTTTTTGGCTGCCTATTAGGAGGAGAATGTTTTTACCTGTTTCACGTATGCGGGATAAAGCGTTGCTGGTTTGAATATTTTCGCCATACACGGTTAAGTGTACTACAATGCCGCCCTTGTTTTTCCAGTCACGGATAACGCTGCGCCAATTAAGACCCATCTGAAAAGTAAAATCGCCACCCCAATGCTTAGTGATACCTTGTACAGTTTTCTCTATAGACTTATCCTCAATGTCTGCAAGTATAAAACCTGACGCGCACATAGCACGCGCGGTTAAGGCGCAGTGAGTAGTTAACCGGGAGTCTCTATGAATACGGTGACCCCATCTTAGAACAACAATTTTTTGACTACAGTTATCAATTAACTGGTTTGGTGTATTTTCCATCTAGTTTTTCCACTTTACTTCTTATTTGCTCAGCAATCTGAGGGTCAACTTCAAATGTTACCTCGACATGGTCACCTAAGAATTCTTCTTTTTTAACCTCAGCTTTCTTATGAACCCAAGAAAGAAAGGGCATTACCTCAGCAGTCAGCGGCACTGAAAAACTACCCTTCACATAATTTTCCAACATACGGATAATCTGAGCCTTTAGCACATCAAGATTAAGACCTTTTTTTGCTGAAATTAAAAGAGGATTTTGAACTTTACCCTTTAAGACATCAAATTTTTGCGTCACCTCCTCAGAGCTAAGTTTATCAACTTTATTTAGCGCAGTAATTTGAGGAATACCACCAGCATCTAACCGGCTAATTGTATCCTGACAAACACCAAGCTTTTTCTCAATTAACTCAAGCGGCTCGCTTAAATCTAAAACCAAAATAATTAAGTCAGAATAAATGGTTTCCTCAAGCGTAGAATGAAAAGCCTCTATTAACGAGATAGGTAAACGATCGATAAAGCCTACAGTATCTGTTAATAAAAATTTACGGCTGGAAAACTCTACCATACGCGTCATAGTAGAAAGAGTAGTAAACAAAAACCTATCAACCATAGCGTCCGCTTCAGTTAAAGCATTAAAAAGAGTACTTTTACCAGCACTGGTATAGCCAGCCAGTGAGACAGATAGGAAACCAAGCTCTGTCCGCCGCTCCCTCTGCAAAATACGCTTCTTACGAATAACCGTGAGCTTTTTAAGAATAGTTTGAACCTGCAATTTAATAGCATCACGATAAACATCCGCCTCATAAGCACCTAAACCCATAAAACCCGGCTGCTCACTACCACGGCATAAGCGGACTTTTTCACGAGCATGCCTAAGCTCATTTTGCAACGTCGCCAACTGAATCTGCAACTGAGCCTCCACAGTCGTAGCACGACGAGCAAAAATCTCTAAAATAAGCTGAAACCTATCAATAATCTCAACCTTTGTAGCCTTAGCAAGATTATAATTCTGCAAAGTACGCAAAGAATTATCAAAAATTACCCTATCAGCACCAAACTCTTTAACCATACTTGCAAGCTCTTCAACTTTCCCTGCACCAATCTGATACCTAGCATCTGGAGGTCGCGTCTGCTCAAGAACACCAACCACCGTATAACCCGCTGCCTGCGCAAGAAACTTTAACTCACCTATATTTGACGCTTCACGATTAAGACGCCTCTGAACTATGATAGCTTTCGTCCCTTATGCTCCTCCGAAGAACTACCACTATCAATCTCGATAAGATCACCCAGAGTCATATCCTGATTCTTACCTGCCACCGTAGCTGGCACAGGTTTTTCTTCCTCTATAGGCACAAGCAACGTTATCTTTAAAGCACGCTCAAGCTTGCTGGCAAGCAAGTTATTTGGCTCCATTTTACTTAGCTCAACATGCTTTAAAACAGAAGCACGCTCATTAATCTTTAAGCCGAGTTCTTCATGAGAATAACCAAGTTTCTCCCGCGCCATACGGATTATGGCGGCATAGCCCTCAACTAGTTCTTGAGTAATTTCCACTTTCGCAACAAGATTACGCTTCTTTTGTACCATCTGTGGCTGCTGTGGCTTCTTTGCTTTAGCCGCTACTGCTTTAGCTCCTGTGGATGGAGCTAGAGTAGAATGGAGGCTACTGCCGGGTGTAACAATTAGGAAGGGTGATTTAGGCACAGGATTTTCTTCATTAGGATAAATAGTTTTTCCATGTTTGGCACATTCGGCACAAACAGTTAATTTTGCACCTTCAATATTTACTCGAATTGGATCAACGTGAATTTTGCGTCCACAAACTTCGCATCTCACAGTACTTTCACCTTTAAATTATTTATTTAACATGATAAGTTTATACTTATCGAAACAAAAGGAAACTAATCACGGGAATACATATGGAAAAACAACTTGACAAAATATGGAGCATAGCCGATTACCAATTCGGCAAAAACGTAGGCAAAAAACTATTCCCAGAAAACGTAACATTTGAACTATCAAAACGCACAGGCAGAATACGCTTCATCAACCTAAACAAAGAACGCTTAGCAACACTAAAACCAACAGACGGCCTATTTTCCCTAAGCCTAAAAGCCGCCAAACACATAATAGAAAACATACCAGAAGCCAAAGGGCTCATCACGCTAAAAAATGAGGTCGCACAATACATTGCCGCAGGTGGCGACGTCTTCGCAGTACATGTAGTTCAAGTAGACGATGACGTTCGTGCAAAAGACGAAGTGATAATAATTGATGAAAATAGACAACTATTAGCAGTCGGACGCGCAACCCTCTCCGCACCAGAAATCCGCGCATTCAAAACAGGCGTCGCCGTTAAAGTACGACACGGCATAAACAGCAAAGAATAACATAGTTTAGTTTTATTTTTTACAATTATAACCGGTTGCCTTGGTTACAAGAATGTCAATAGTAAATGGAACATATTTTGCTATAGTGTAAGAAATGGGAGTAAACAAGCTTTTTTGGTTAATAAATGGGTTAAGTTTATGAGTTTCTTATGTTAAATACATTGTAATTGGAGTGATGTTCTGTATGCATAGACGTATGAATCCTCGTGAGCAGAAGCGCATGATGCAGCGCATGGGCATGAATATGGAGAATGTTGATGAGGTTAATCAAGTTATTATAAGGACAGCCTCGAAAGATATAGTAATTGATGAACCAGAAGTTGCGATTTTACAGGTTCAGGGGCAGAAAATGTATCAAGTTATAGGTGGGCAGGTATCTGAGCAAGCACCAGGTAAATTTGCAGCGTCAACTCCAGCAACGCCTATATTTACTGATGAGGATGCACAGCTAGTAGCGGATCAAACTGGTAAAAGCCTTGAGAAAGCTAAAGAGGCGCTTGAGGAATGCGGTGGCGATCTGGCAAAAGCAATTTTGCTACTTTCATCCTAAATCTCATTTTATTTCCTTTCGTTAAACCAGTTGTTTACATCTGTTTTTCAGTTTAAAAATAGTTTGCCACCTCTTTTTTGTGGTAACTTTTCATTAGGTGGTTAAAAGTCTATAAGTTACCTTTAGGCATAGTCAACTGGAACAGTAAAAATGATGACTCAAAATGGTAATGTTTGCATAGTTGGTAGTTTTTCTTTAGATTCAATTACTGTTCCGGGTCGAAAGGAGGTGTTTCATAGTTTGGGTGGTGCAGTTACTTATACTTCATTTGCAGTAAAAACTCTTGGAGAGACAGCAGGTGTTGTTTCACGTGTTGGGGGAGATCTACCGGAAGCTGACCTGTTAAGGCTGTATATGGAGGGTATTGATGTTTCTGCTGTGAAGCGTTGTGTATGGGAGACAACGGCGCGTTTTGAGCTTTGTTATAGCAGTGATTTTTCTGAGCGTATGCTCAGATTAACTTGTATGGGATATCCAATAGGTCTTGATGACATTCCACATGGTCTGCGTTCTAAGGTTATTCATGTCGCGCCGATAACAGGCGAAATTAGCTATGGAGTTGTAGAACATTTGAAGTCTTGCTGTGATAGTTTATCGCTTGATCCTCAGGGTTTTCTTAGGAGTTTTGATGAAAATGGGTATGTAACTTCAAGTTTGCAGGTAGATAAGCGGGTTTTGGGGTTAGTAGATATATGTAAAATGTCGCAGGATGAACTTTTTGTTTTGACAGGGCATTTGGATCTTAAAGGGGCGATTAAAGTAGTGCATGATGCTGGTGTGAAAGTGGTCATTGTAACTATGGGTGCTAAAGGGGCGTTGCTCTCCTTTGAAGGAGTGCAATATAATATTCCAGCTTGTCGTCCATCTGTGGTTGTTGATCCAACTGGGGCGGGGGATGTTTTTATTGGGGCTTTCTTGTCGGAGTATCTGAAGGGGAAAGAGTTATTGTGGTGTGCTTCTGCGGGTTCAGCGGCGGCGTCTTTGGTGGTTGAGGGTATTGGGTCAACGTTTTTTGGGGAAAAGCGTGAAATTGTAAGAAGAGCCATTGTTCTTTATGAAAAATTAGCTTAAGCATTAAATATGCAGTTAGCTTAGTGTTTAGTAATATTGAGGTGTACTATTGTGGGACGTATAGATAAAGGTGAAAAGTGCAGTGTGTCTGGCTGCGGTAATGAGGCTGAGCGTTCGATTTCGGCTGATAAGGTGAAAGCGGCTGGATTGAAGGTTAATAGTGATAAGCGTGCTTATTTGTGTAAAGAGCATTATAAGGAGTATAAGAAGAAGTCTAAGAAGGATAAGCTTTTAGATAAATGGCGTCATAGGATGTAGAAGGCTAGATTATGCGTATTTTACAGTTACATTCTAATTTTATAAGTTATAAGCCGATTGAGAAAGAGTTGCCTCAGGCTGAAGATGTGGAGATAAGTGAGTGTCGTATAGAAGAAGTTGTTGTTTTATTTACGGCTGTTGAGGAGGGGGATGATAGGCAGGTTTCGCAGAGGGCTATTAATGAGGCGAGGGCTTTTTTGGGTAAATTGAAGGTAAACAAGATGCTCATTTATCCTTTTGCTCATTTGAGTAGTAATCTCTCTAAGCCTCAAGAGGCTTTTAATGTAATTAAAGAGATGGAAGAGTATGCAAAGCAGAAGGGTATAGAGACGTATCGTGCGCCTTTTGGTTGGAATAAGCAGTTTACGATATCTATTAAAGGTCATCCGTTAGCTGAGCAAGCTCGTTCTTATGCTCCTGAAGTGCTTAAGAAAGAAAATAGTACAGATGAATCTGGTGTTGTATGTGGGTTAAAGAAGGAGGAGGAGCCTGTTTCTGCGGCGCTTAAAGCGGAGGATACTCTTAAGTCTTTTTGGTATATCCTTCAAGGGGATGGTTCGCTTATACCTGTTGAGGAATTTAAATTTAAAGGGCATAGTAATCTGCAGAAATTCTCTAATTATGAAATTAAGAAGACACGGGCGGTTACTGTTATGCCGCCTCATGTTTCGTTAATGAAGCGTTTAGAGATTGCTGATTATGAGCCTGGCAGTGATCCGGGTAATGTTCGTTGGTATCCGAAGGGTCGTATGATAAAGTCATTGCTTGAGCAATATGTTACGACTCGTGTGCAGGCTTATGGAGGTATGGAAGTTGAAACTCCTCTAATGTATGATTTCCAGCATCCGAGTCTTGCGAGTTATCTTAACAGGTTTCCAGCACGTCAATATGTGCTTAAATCTGAAGATAAAGAGCTCTTTTTGCGTTTTGCAGCATGTTTTGGCCAATTTCTTATGGCACATGATGCTCAAATAAGCTACAAGCAGTTACCCTTAAAACTTTTTGAGCTCACACGCTACAGTTTTAGGCGCGAAAAAAGCGGCGAGGTTGTCGGACTTAAACGGTTACGTGCGTTTACTATGCCAGACTGTCATGCTTTATGTGCAGATTTTGAGCAGGTAAAAAAAGAGTTCATGACACGCTTTGATCTCTGCATAGATGTACTTGACACTATAGGTTTAGTCAAAGATGACTATGAAATTGCCATGCGGTTTACCAAAGACTTTTACGCGGAGCATAAAGAATTTCTCGCAGCTTTAGCGACAAAGTTTGGTAAGCCTATTTTAGCTGAGGTTTGGAATGAGCGTTTCTTCTATTTTGCGTTAAAGTGGGATCTGAACTTTATTGATAATCAAGATAAGGCGGCAGCGCTTAGTACAGATCAAATTGATGTTGAGAACGCTAAGCGTTACGAGATTACGTATGTAGATGAGAAAGGTGAGAAGCAAAATCCGTTAATTTTGCATTGTAGTCCAAGTGGTGCTATTGAACGTGACATTTACGCGTTGCTTGAAAAGGCTTATCGTGAACAGATGGCAGGTAAAGCGCCTATGTTGCCAGTTTGGTTATCACCAACTCAAGTGCGCTTAATTCCAATTTCTGATAAATTCCTAGATAAAGTAGAAACATTAGCTGAACAAATTGCAGGGCACAGTATACGTGTGGATATAGATGATACTGCAGCGACATTGCAAAAGAAAATTCGTGAAGCAGAACAAGAATGGATTCCATACATCATAGTAATTGGAGAAAAAGAAATAGAGTCAGGCACATTATCAGTTAGAATCCGGGAACTTAAAGGTACACAGGAAGCCTTATCTGTTGATCAACTCGTCGTAAAAGTTTCAGAAAAAATCGTTGGCAAACCCTACAAGCCCTTACCATTACCAGTTCATCTTTCAAAACGTCCACAATTCCACGGCTGATATATCATGTCTATAGGGCAGAGTAAACTATATCAAACATTGAACAGTAAAGGTAAACAATTAAAATTGATTAAGAAGTGAAAAACATGACTAATGAACTTTACATATACATAGATGGAAAGTTTTATCCTAAATCAGAGGCTAAAATTTCTGTTTATGACCATGGATTTCTCTACGGAGACGGCGTTTTTGAAGGCATACGAGCATACAATGGTATAGTATTCAAACTCAAAGAACATATTGACCGCCTATACCGCTCAGCACACGCTATTATGTTAAATATACCGTTAACTAAACAAGAAATGACACAGGCAGTAATAGATACATTGCGTAAAAACCAAATGAAAGACGCATACATTCGCCTTGTCGTATCAAGAGGCGTTGGCGATTTAGGCCTAGACCCACGGAAATGTCCTAAAGCATCCGTTATCGTCATCACTGACACCATTCAATGCAAAGCTAACAATTCACAAGAAACAGGTATAACTACTATATTTAGCTGGGTTAAAAGAAACTCAGTTGACGCGACAACACATGAGGTCAAATCACTTAACTATTTAAATAGCATTTTAGCTAAAATGGAAGCAAACGCGTATGGCGTTGACGAAGCTATGTGCCTTGAAAGCAACGGTTACATAACAGAAGGCGTTGGAGAAAACGTATTTATCGTTAAAAACGGCGAAATATTTACTCCTCCAACATCAACAGGCGCACTTTCAGGCATAACCGCAGAAGCAATTTGTGAAATAGCAAAAAACATTGGAATTAAAGTTACTATAGCTAACCTTACACCATTTATGCTATTTACTGCAGATGAAGCCTTCTTTACTGGAACTGCTATGGAAATGGCCCCAATACGCGAAGTCAACAAGCGAATAATTGGCGAGGGCAAACCTGGATCAGTTACTAAAAAATTAATGGCAGAATTTCAAAAGGTAATAAGCGACCCCACACAGGGCACAAAAATCTAACCCTTTAGAATGAAGAATGAAACTAGAGCTAGTTTCACTTCCTGTTTTCTTTTTTATTTTGCTGTTGTATGTTTTTTAATGAATTGTTCTAAGGCGTTGTAGGCTTCTTCAAGTTTTTCAATAGGAGGTAAGAAGACAATTCTTGCATGCCTATTACCGTAGACGGGGTCAAAACCTGAACCGTTCACAATTAATACGCCAGTTTCCTTTAGCAGATCTACAACAAAGTCCATATCAGTTTTCCATTGGGTACCTATGTAGTCTATTTTTGGGAAAATATAGAAGGCTCCATCAGGCTTTGTTGTACTTATACCTTCAATTTCATTTAGACGCTTCCAACTAAAGTCCCGCCTCTGCCTTAAACGATCAACTATATCCTTAACAAAATTCTGTGGACCATTTAATGCCGCTGTCGCCGCTATTTGCACTGGAGTATTAGCACAGATACGAATGCGACACTGTTTCTCTACACCAGCTTTTAGAGCAGCAAGCTGCGTACCTTCACCTTTAAAGTACATATAGCCAAGCCGCCAACCGGTCATTTGATAAACTTTACTAAAACCATTCAACCCAATAACAGGCACATCGGAAGTTAAATGAGCAGCACTCACAAAATGCTTCTCATACGTGAGCTGATCATATATTTCATCACTAATTATAGGCAAACCATACTCGCCGGCAACATTTATGATTTCCTCTATAACCTTACGTTCATAAACCGCGCCTGTTGGATTATTAGGATTAATAATTACAATAGCCCGCGTTTTATCAGTAATCCTCTTACGCATATCATCTATATTAGGCTGCCAATTCTCCTGCTCTATAGTCTCATAAGCAATTGGCGTACCATCAAAAAATTTAGTATACGAAATATACGGCGGATACGTTGGACCAGGTATGAGAATCTCATCACCCTTCTCCACAATAGCACCAAGCAACATCTGAATACCCTCAGAGATACCCTCAGTAACCAAAACATCATCCGCCGAAATATCCACATTATTAATTTTCTTCTCCTTATTAGCCACCGCCTGCCTAAGCTCAAAAATACCCTCAGAAGGAGAATAATAATTAGCCTCCTTAGCAATAGCCTTACAAAGAGCCTCCTTAAGACTCGGAGGCGTTTTAAAATCAAACGCGGCAGGGTCACCAATATTTAGGTAATGAATTGTTTTACCACTCTTAATCAAATCTTTAGTATGCACAATAACATCACGAATAGCATACTCAATATTACTCGCACGCTCAGTTACCTTAACACCCGTCAATACTATTACCTTACACCAAAAAATAGTACAGAGAGAATAAAAGTTTCCTATTAACACAAGACAAAAAATTTGAAAACAACCATAAATCTATTAAAAAAACAGGGCAAACCAAAGAAAAAACGAAACAAACAAAAAAAGAGCGTTAAGCTCTAATAGGATCTAGCAAAATATGCCATATCCTTCCCTTTTTCACCACAGTAAACACATCCGGTTTGTGGCTCTTCTTTTTCAAAGGGTATTACTCGAATTGTCGCACCTGTTTCTTCCTTAATTTTTGCCTCACACACCGGATTTCCACACCAAGACGCTTTGATAAACCCGCCTTTGTTCTCTACAACCTGTTTAAACACGTCATAACTCGCTACTTCAACTATTTTTTCTTGCAAAATTGTTCGGGCTTTAGAGAGCAAGTTATCTTGTATATCTTGGAGCAGATGCTCAACAGTTATAAGTATATCTGCCTCTTTGACCATTATTTTCTGTCCGGTGTCACGTCTAGCCATAACTACTTGACCGTTTTTGAGGTCGCGCGGGCCAAGTTCTATGCGAACGGGGACACCTTTGAGTTCCCACTGGTTGAATTTCCATCCTGGAGTGTATTCTTGACGGTCATCGAGAATAACGCTTAAACCTTTTTCCTTGAGATTTTTGGCTATTTCTTGAGTTTTAGCAGCTATTGCGTCGGCATCTTGACCTTTGAAGGGAATAGGGACAATTACAATTTGAGTTGGAGCAACTTTGGGCGGCATAATTAAGCCTTTATCGTCTCCGTGAATCATAATCATAGCACCGATGAGTCGCGTGGTAATGCCCCAGCTGGTTTGCCAAACATAATGATTCTCTTTGTCTTCACCTATGTATTTTACGTCAAAAACTTTGGCGAAGTGCTGACCAAGATTGTGACTTGTACCCATTTGCAAGGCTTTACCGTCAGGCATCATAGACTCTACCGCAGTAGTGTACAGGGCACCTGCAAATTTTTCACTCTCACTTTTAGTGCCTATTAGTACGGGGATAGCTAAGATGTTTTCAATTATGCCTTTATACATGTTAATAGCCCACAGGACTTCTTCTTCGCCTTCCTCTGCTGTTGCATGTGCTGTGTGGCCTTCTTGCCAGAGAAATTCGCGAGTGCGCAGGAATAATTTAGTTGCCTTAGTTTCCCAACGCACAATGTTACACCATTGGTTAATTTTAAGTGGTAAATCTCTCCAACTGCGTATCCATTTTGCATACATTGAATACATGATTGTTTCACTTGTTGGACGTACCGCAAGCTTTTCTTCAAGCGGAGTATTTCCACCCTGAGTTATCCAGGCAACCTCTGGAGTGAAACCTTCAAAATGCTCAGCTTCTTGCTTAAGAAAAGCCTCTGGGATAAACATTGGAAAGTAAGCATTTTTATGACCAGACACTTTGATTTTTTGATTAACAACTTCTTGGATTTTCTCCCAAACAGCATACGCATCTGGACGGATAATCATACAACCTTTCACAGGAGCATAATCAGCAAGTTCAGCTTTTAGAACCACTTCAACATACCATTCACTAAAATCTACATTTTTCTTTACAGTTACACCAGTATCAGACATACAAATCGCTCTTACAGTCTAGCTTCAACTACATATAAAACCATAACGGACAAGGCAACAAAATCATCTATAGAAACAGATATTGTAAAAACAAAACTCTAACGTTACAGACATATTTTTACAATATAACGCAATATACACATTGATACTACACAGTAAAACCTACCACAATCTCCCCTGCAAAACCACAAGCAGGCAACTTAGAACATAAAAAGAAAGTTGATTGTTTTTAACGGTGCATGTTACGGATTTTCGGCTCTAGTATTGTCCATAACCATTTTGTGAATTCATCCAAATTCTTTGTTTGGATATACACATCACCCGGACCTGTAATTTGAGTTACAAGTCCTTCACCGCTAAGTATAGTTTCTTTTAAACCTCCAAATTTGGTGACTTTATAGCTACATGTATCGCTAAAGCAGACAAGATGGAAATTATCAACAATCAATGATTGCCCAGCTTGTAATGTCCGCACGTCAATAGCGCCAAAAGTGTTTATGAACAGAGGACCATTACCAGTGGCTTTTATCATAAATAAGCCATTACCAAATAGTCCTTTGGTGAAGCCTTCCCATTTAACATCTAAGTTAACTTGAGGAGTTGAGGCAACATAGGCAGATTTTTGGATTATGTATCCTTTGCCTGGGGCTATATCAAGTTGTTCAATGTCTCCAACGGGGGCGGATACGAATGCAACATCACCAGATCCTTTTGCAGCAACATAATCATTAACCCAAAAAGATTGCCCTCCAATGATGCTTAAGCTTAAGCTGCCGAGTAAGCTTTTTTCGCGTTTACGCGTACGAACCTCAATTGCGAGATCCATGTATGTCATGGCACCAGATTCAGCTGTGATTGTTTCGCCTTGATTAAGACTGACAACAAGCATAGCATACGATGGTTTGTATTTTACTTCAAACTTCACGTAAGTTCCTTCTATTGTAAATGTTTATAGATCATCTATCTTAGCTTATTGATATAAAACTATCTATTACAGTCACAAGTTAATTTACCGCATACATAAACAACAGAGTTTCAAAATTGACTAAAAATCATAAAAATATGTAGAAAAATTTTTTATTAAAAAAGTAAAGCGAAATTTATGTGTGATTTAAGAGATTTGTATTTGTTTTATGATTTGCTGTATTTGCTCTCTTGTTAAGCTATTGCTTTTTTGATTTTTTATATAATCAGATAACTGCTGAATTCTAAGAACGGGGACTATAGAATTGCTGATGCTTAGCTTGGCGTGTGTATTGGTAAAAACGATTAGCCCTTCAACATAAATGTTGTGACCGCGTAAGAATAATGAGGAGTCAAGGGCTCTTTTAATTTTCTGGGCATTGTTTTTTGCCTGCAGACTTGGGTTGGTTGTTATTTTTTTCCCAGGTCGTTGCCATTGGGTATCATTGCAGATGATTTTGCCGCTCCAATTTTTAGTTTCTAGTACATAAATGCCAGTTGGACCTAAAACTATATGGTCGATATCGCCGCCTCCGCTTTTTAGATATACGCCATTCATAAGATAGTATTCATCATTTAGTTTGCTTGTTAATGTTCTAATTACTGTTTTTTCGCCTTGTCTCCCACTTTTGTAAATTTGATATTTATATTGGCAATATCTGAAAGGTATAAGGAGAATTAGAGCCGCTATAAGAAGTGCTGCTTCAATTATGCTTATAACGTGTGTTTTGAATATGATAATATAGGCTGTTAGGGTTAAGAGTAGTATTGAGAAGAGCAGGCTTAGAATTGCTTTGCTTAGATATTTTCTTATTTGGCTGCTCAGATAGTTACTAGAGCCGTCTATTTTTCGCATGTTGTTTTCCTTGCGGGGACATATGTGTCTACTTATATTTTACTGTAATGTCTTTTTTTTATTTGACATTTTTAGTTTAAAGCATGAAAAATCTTGTGAGAACGCGTGTTTTACGCCTTTTTGTTCAACAGAACAGGGGCTTATGGGGGTAAAACGTTTATATTCTTGTCTGATTTCTGGTTTATTCTAATATAAAGAAACAATTCTATCGGAAGTAGTGATTTACATGGCATATTTAACTACAACAGGTTCAGGACAACCCGTCCTTATCCTTAAAGAAGGAACAACTCGAAATAGAGGAAAAGAAGCGCAAAAAAACAACATTATGGCTGCACGGGTAATTGGTGAAGTTTTAAAAACTACTTTAGGACCAAGAGGCATGGATAAGATGCTCATTGATAGCCTTGGCGATATCACCATAACTAATGACGGCGCAACTATTCTAAAAGAAATTGATGTAGAACATCCAGCAGCAAAAATGATGGTAGAGATTGCGAAAACTCAAGATGACATGGTTGGCGATGGGACTACAAGCGCGGTTATTCTTGCAAGTGAACTGCTAAAGAAGGCAGAGGAGTTATTGGAACAAAATATTCATCCAACAATCCTTGTAAGTGGTTATCGAAAAGCAGCTCAAAGAGCCATTGAGGTAATAGATGAAATTGCTGAACCATTAGATATTAATGATCGGGAAACTCTGCTTAAAGTAGCCTTAACGTCAACAAGCAGCAAATCCGTTGGTAGCGCAAGAAATCATCTTGCAGAAATTTCCATAGATGCAGTAAAACAAATCATGGAAAAACGCGGAGATAAAACAATTGCTGACATTGACAACATTCAAATTATAAAGAAAACAGGCAAAAGCCTACTCGAAACACAGTTAATAAAAGGCATAATTGTTGATAAAGAAGTCGTCAACCCAGGCATGCCAAAAATGAAAGAAAAAGCAAAAATTGCACTCCTCGACTCACCACTTGAAATTGAAAAAACAGAAATCAGCGCAGAAATCAGAATAAAAGACCCACTCCAAATGAAAGCATTCCTAGACCAAGAAACAGACATGCTAAAAGACATGGCAGACAAACTAAAAGCTGTAGGCGCAGACGTCATCTTCTGCCAAAAAGGCATAGATGATATGGTACAACACTTCCTAGCAAAAGAAGGCATCATAGCAGCACGACGCGTAAAAGAATCAGACATGGAAAAACTCGCACGTGCAACAGGCGCAAGAATAAGCAGCGACCTAGATGACCTAAAGAAAGAAGACCTAGGAGAAGCCGGCCTAGTTGAAGAACGCAAAATCGGCGACGACAAAATGATCTACGTCGAAAAATGCAAAGACCCCCACAGCGTCGCACTCCTACTCCGCGCAGGCCTAGAACGCATGGTAGACGAAGCCGAACGCGCAATGATAGACTCACTCTCAGTAGTATCAGACGTCATAGAAAACAACAAAATAGTACCAGGCGGCGGCGCAGTAGAAATCGAAATAGCAAAAGAACTACGCAAATACGCCACAAAAATCGGCGGACGCGAACAACTAGCAGTCGAAGCATTCGCAAACGCCATGGAAGTAATCCCAAGAGCCCTTGCAGAAAACGCAGGACTCGAACAAATAGACATCATAGCAGAACTACGCACAGCACACGATAAAACAAGCAACAAAAACACAGGCATAAACATTTACGAAGGCAAACTACAAGACAGCATCAAAAACGGCGTCATAGAACCAATAACGGTAAAAGAACAAGCAGTCAAATCAGCAGCCGAATCAGCAGCCATGATACTACGCATAGACGACATAATAACATCAAAAGCACCAAAAGGCGGCCCCGGCGGAATGCCAGGCGGCATGGGCGAAGAATAAACTTTCCCCAAATCTTTAATTTTTTAAAAACTATAACAACTATTTCTACACAAACACCAACATCAAGCGTTTTATTGCAAGTTTCCAAGAGTACTTCATAAAAACGTATTTATTCTTAAAGACTTACACTTCTGCATTAAACACAAATAAGCTCTGGTAGTATAGTCCGGTCAAGTATAGCGGCCTCTCGAGTCGCGGACCCGGGTCCAAATCCCGGCCAGAGCACCAAACATTTGGGTTCATATCCTCACCTCAAATTAATGTATTTCAAACCTCGGACTTTAAATTCTCAAAAAAATAACCCAATGAATAAGGCAACAATTCCTACACCTGCAAAGAATAAGACACAAGCAACCCTCTCAAACCGGTAGGCATTAACTAATAGCAGTGTTATACAACCAACACTAGGTGGGTTGTTAGTTTATTTGGTGGATGTTTTTCTTTTTAGTAGTTCAGTCATTATAGGATCGGTTATTTCATAGTGGCCATCTTGGGGTCTTTTTTCAACATAATTTAGTCTTTGGAGCATATCTAGGTGTTTTGAGAGGGCAGAATTTGTTGACTGCCCAGGCGCAGATAGAAGTTCAGTGAAGCTTTTACTTCCCGATGAGAGCTCGGTCAAAAGTTTTAGGTGTGATGACCATCCACGAGCGAGTTTTCCAATATTATCAGTTTCGCTGTTAACGATTTTTAAGGCTTCCCCCAGAGTTTTGTTTACTGCATCGCTATAATTAGAGGGGTTAGCTGTATAGTAGTAGCCAAACATGGTAAGCCAGCCTGGAAGTCCATCTAGGAGTTCAACAGTTTTAACCAGTAATTCGGTGTTTAGCGAGAGTTTGTTTTGTTCTAGGCCTTTTTTGAGAAAGCTCATGCTAATAGATGGATGCCATTTTTTAACGTCTATCTGCATTATTGGTCGTCCAAACAGTGGAGATTTACTGTCGGGTTCAAGTATGGATTTTAAAACGCCTACTGCAGATCCGGTAATTATGGGTGTCACTGTATCGTAGTGGTAATCGTAGAGGTGAGCTAGCATCATTGTTAGGGTGCGTCTGTCGCTAAACCATTGGGCTTCATCTAGTAAGAGGACAGCTTGTTTTTTTCCCTTTAGAATAATGTCAAGGGTTTTTTTAAGTGCCTGTTTGGAATAGCTGGCACCTAGAGAAATATAGGGCATGTTGGGAACAGTTATATTGCCAGTGACTTGGAAGTTTGAGTCATGGGTTAGATTTTGAAGCAGGTTGTCTGTAAAGTTAGCGTTTTCTCGGGCGTCAAGTATCATTGATTGATAGCCAGATTGTTTGATTGCACATTTAGCTAAGGAGGTTTTGCCTACTCTGCGTGGACCAAGGAGTATGGTCCAGCGTTTTTCTTGGATATATTTTACTAGGTCAGCTAGTTCTTTTTCTCTAGAGTAGAGAAGTTGGGGGTCGTGTTTTGGAGGAATATCAAACAGAGACATCAGTATCACCTGACACTTAGCACCATATGATACTTAGTATCATATGACATTTAGCATCACATGACACTTAGTATGGCACTATATTTAAATGTTCACATTATGGCGACTTAAGGAAAAAATAGGCACAGCATTACAGACTTGACACCAACAAACAAGTAACCAATAGCAAAACAATACACTTATGCATCTAACATTACTCTGATTTGACAGGTGAATAGTTAGAGTTAGTGGAGGTTTTTATACCTCGCCTAAGAAACACGAACACCACAAGCGTAATAACACCGCCCAAAATGATGCCGATAATCAACGCGTCAAACGGTTTAAGGAATACAGAATCTGACGCATATGTCTTATCGGGCGTATACGTCTGACCCGACACATACGTCTGATTAAGTGTGTATGGTTGACTATCACCATCAGGGGTTATAGGCGGAAATGTTGTTGCTATTTGCGAAGGCAGGTATGTTTGAGAAGGTTCAGTGGATATAGTAAGTGTTTGAACACTCCAGCTACTTTTTGTGTCAGTTATAAACTCGTACCAAGCAGGAAATATGTTGTCTTCATAATGACTTTGCACATATCCAATTGCTGCTTGAACTCTAAAGTCCAATTGGGAACCAGCTTTAAGATAAGCAATGTCATATATTGCGCCATACACGATAGTATATTCAAAATCTGCTTGGATAATAAATTCTGTTGCACCCCAAAAGGTAGCAGTCTTTGAGGGATAAAATGTTTGCCAGTTTTCTTCAGAATGCTCTGTGAATTCAATCATATAATGTAATTCATGTTTCTTATTGCTTGCATCTGTATATGATGTAAAGGGCTGATTTTTTATAGAGATCTCTATTGTCCTGTTAATTTCACGAAAACCGGGAAGCGTTACAATGGTTTCTTGTCCAGTAGAAGGATCAACAACAGTTGTATTATAAGGCGGATCATCAAAGATTACACTTTCAATAATCTTTACGCTAAATTGTGGAACAAACGGCTTGTATCCTACTTGCGCAGATGTAGATTGAACAGAGAACACCATAAAAGTTGACACAGACAAACAAACAATCAACACTAAAACAATACACTTACGCACCTAGCATTACTCCTAATGCTTGACAGGACGAATCATTGGTGTAAGTTGGCATTTTTATTTGTCGTCTAAGAACCACCACCAGTATCACGGCTACAATAACTCCTCCGAAGAGAACACCAACAACTAGCATAAAGAGCGGATTAGCGAATATAGAATCTGGCGTATATGTCTTATCGGACGTATACATCTGACTAGGCGCATACGTCTGACCCGGCACATACGTCTGACCCGACGAGGATTGTTGATTATCACTATTAGAGGTTGCAGGTTGTGAAATAATTGTTGGTGAAGGAAGAGATGAAGCAGTTCCGTCTGGTATTGTTAGTATTTGTATGGCGCTCCAGTCGCTTGATGTGCTAAAAGACATGCTATCCGCAGGACCAATCAAAAGGCTAGCCATTGAACCGGCAGTAGCGGAATAGCGATATCCTATTACAGCTTGGACTCTGAAATCCAATTTTGTACCATCGGTATAATTAGCAGAACCTGACACGATGGTATATTCAGAGTTTGACTGAGCCTGATAGGCATAAGAGTAGGTAGAGTAACGAAAACTATACCAGTTTTCACTATAGCGATCTTACTTCAACTGCATAATACAGATTGATATCATAGTCACGTTCGCTAGTGTGTAAAGTGTAGGGTGTAAAGGGCTGATTTTTTATTTTAACCTCTATTGACCTGTTCTCTGCACGGTAACCGGGAGTAGTAGTGATTATTTCTGTCCATGTTGATGTGTCAAAAGTAGATGTATTAGTGGGCGGTACGTCATAGGGATGTGCTACAATGTTTACACTGAATTGTGGAACAGACGGCGGAGAGGGCTTTTGCGCATTTACAGATTGAGCTATCAGCACAATTAGACCTGACACCATCAAGCACGTAATTAATAGTAAAACAGTATACTTATGCATACAAACCCTTACTTTTGGTAATTAAAAAGGTTTATTCCAAATAAGCCTAATCCGACAGAAACGGACACTACACCAGAACTAAATATTGAAGGCTAAACTATGTGTAACACACTATACACAACCTCATACAAATTTTAAGACATAAACTTACATTAATCTACAAACATAACAAACAACTCTGAACAGCAATAGATGCTTCTTTGAACGATTTACACACAAGCATAAAAGAGATTTCATAAATTATTAAAAGTTCACACGCAATACAAAGCAAGAGCAATAAGAAAAAAATATTTAAATCTGATGTAGAGGTGTATTTCAGGATATAAGTGTGAGAGTGACAGAGATAGGGGGCTACTGTGTTGAGCAGGCAGAATTTTGTGGAAAATCAGGAAAACAATGTTGCAGTAGCGCAGCCTCCGTTGTCTCAAGATGAAATTTTAGGTAAGCCTGTTGATGAATTATTTTCTCGTCTAGATTCTTCACTAAATGGTTTAAGTGTTGAAGAGGCTGAGAGGCGTCTTGAGCGTTATGGGCGAAATGAGTTAGCGAAGAGGCGTAAGCGTTCTGTTTTTGTTGATTTTTTGTTGCATTTTAAGAGTCCTCTTGTAATTATTTTGATGGCTGCAGGGTTAATTTCTGGGTTTATGGGTGAGATTGTTAATACGGTTATTATTTTTGTTATAGTGTTTCTAAGTGTTATTTTGGATTTTTATCAGGAGAATAAGGCTGAGAATGCGGCGGAGATGCTTAAGGAAGCTGTGACTGTTACGGCGACTGTTATTCGTGATGGTGTGAAGCAGGAGATTAAGGTTCATGATGTTGTGTTAGGTGATGTGATTTATCTTTCTGCGGGGGATATAACGCCTGCAGATGCGCGTGTGATTTCTGCAAAAGATTTTTTTGTTAATCAATCTGCTTTAACGGGTGAGGCTTTTCCTGTAGAGAAAACGTCTGCTTTGGTAAAGTCTAAAGATCCTGCGACTACGGAGTGGAATAATTATATTTTCATGGGGACATCTGTTGTAAGTGGTACTGCGGTGGCCTTAGTTGTTAGGACTGGTAGTTCTACGGAGTATGGGAAAATTGCTAAAAAGCTTGTGGAAAAAGCGCCGGAGACAGAGTTTGAGAAAGGTGCTAGGCATTTTGGTTTCTTTATGATGAAGATGACTATGCTTTTGGTAATTTTTGCTTTTATGATTAACGCGTTAGTCAATCCTAGTACTGAGGGTATAGTGTCAGCGTTGCTTTTTGCAGTGGCATTAGCTGTTGGTTTAACTCCAGAATTGTTACCTATGATTATAACTATTAACTTGTCTCGCGGTGCCATAGTCATGGCTAAGAAGGGTGTCATCGTTAAGCGTTTAGCAGCTATTGATAACTTTGGCAGTATGAATGTTTTATGTACTGATAAAACGGGGACTTTGACAGAGAACAAAATTACTCTTGTCTTACATGTAAACCCTAATGGTGACGATGATGATAAAGTGTTACTGTATAGTTACCTTAATAGTTTCTATCAGACAGGTCTAAAAAGTCCAATGGATGAGGCTATACTGGTACATGAAAAAATAGATACAGCGGGTTATCAAAAAATTGATGAAGTGCCCTTTGACTTTGTCCGCAGACGTGTAAGTGTAGTCGTAGAAAACGATCAGCAAAAATATTTCATAATTAAAGGTGCACCAGAGGAAATTTTCAAAGTTTCCTCCTTCTGCGAAATAGACGGCTTACCTGTGGACTTAACTGAAGAACTGCGTAAGAAAGCTGAGCAGAAATATTATGAATTAAGCACGGAAGGTTTTCGAGTATTAGGAGTAGCCTATAAAAAACTCAAAGAAGAAAAAACTGTTTACGCCATTAATGATGAATGCGACATGATCTTTATGGGTTTCGTCGCTTTCCTCGATCCGCCAAAAAAAACAGCGGGAGAATCCATAAAGCTGTTAACAAATGCAGGTATAGAACTTAAAATTTTAACTGGCGACAATGAACAGGTTACACGTAAAACCTGCGAAACATTAGGATTTGAAATTAAAGGTATAGCGTTAGGTAACGAGATAAGCCAAATGTCTGAAGAAGCACTAGCACGCACCGTTGAAGAGGCAAATGTTTTCGCTCGAGTCACACCAATTCAAAAAAACCGCATCATATCCCTATTGAAGAGAAACGGTCACGTAGTTGGCTTCATGGGTGACGGCATTAACGATGCCCCCTCCCTAAAAACATGCGACGTAGGCGTATCAGTCAACAACGCCGTAGACATCGCAAAAGAATCCGCCGACATTATCCTTCTCAAAAATGACCTAACCGTTCTAGCTGAAGGAGTAATAGAAGGCAGAAGAACATTTGGCAACACCATGAAATATATAATGATGAGTGTTAGCAGCAACTTTGGCAACATGCTAAGCGTCGTAGGAGCAACACTAATTCTCTCACTAATAGGTCTTATCTACACACCCATGCAGCCATGGCTATTTGTCGGTTTCTTACCAATGTTACCTATTCAAATTCTTCTAAACAATTTGCTCTATGACGTTTCTCAGTCAACAATTACCTCAGACAATGTTGACGTCGAATACATTGAAAAACCCAAACGCTGGGATATAGGTTACATCAAAAGATTTATGCTAACCCTAGGCCCAGTCAGCTCACTATTTGACTTCTTAACATTTTTCGTAATGATACTAGTCTTTCTACCATTTGCAGCAACAGCAGGTCAATTTGAGCAGTTATTCCAAACAGCCTGGTTCGTAGTATCCTTAATAACCCAGTCACTTATCATTTTTGTAATCCGTACGCGTACATCACCGTTTTGGAAGAGCAAACCAAGTAAATACTTGATACTTAGCAGCATTGTCATAATATCAATAGCATTAATCCTACCATTCACAGGCTTTGGTCAGGCTTACTTCCAATTCACTCCATTACCACCAAAATTTTTTGCCATACTAACAGTTTTTATATTAGGCTATTTCACGCTTGCAGAAGTAATTAAAAGATGGTTCCACAAGAATAACTCTTACTATGTTGAACAAATACTAGTACCTAAAAAACGTGGGCTATATCTAAGCAGAGGTGCCCGACTAGTCCAAGACATCATAGCAGTAATTTGCCTACGCTCAGAAGATAAAATTTTCTTTGACTCCCTACTAGGAGACCTATCAAGAAGCCTCAAATATCCAATTAACCATCGCGAAGTAGTTCAAAACTTAAATCATCTCCACCGCGCAGGGCTAATAGAGGTTGACTGGGACACACGAACAATACAACGCCAAAACACAATTAGAGAATACGTATCAGAATACGTAGAAACACGAACCATATGGTCAATGATCGGCAAAGACTGGATACGCATAAACAAAGCAATACTTGAAACTCATGGCGAAACTAACACAGATTACGCTGAACTATTCCGCAGCAAAAACAAAAAGAAAAAACCTAAAGACAAACAAACATTTCTCTCACCAGAAGGACACAAATAATCAAGTACCAACACACGACAAAGGTTCAGACATGTTGAAAACAAAATTATCGCTGTGATTTTGCAACCTCTTTTTGAATAGCAAGCAACTGACCTGCAATACTGGTTAACATAAAAAGAGCAATAGCTATAGCAGTAATCCCGATTTTCACCTTCCAATCAAAATCAAAATACAGAATCGAAAATATTGAAACAATCATTACACCTAAAACTAGAGCCTCTTGAACAATTCCAAGACCTTTCAACGAATTACCAAAACTCATACACTTCACCATCAAAAGGTTACTATACTCAAATATTTAGGCATTTACACATTTTAGAAAAGCCAAACCATCAAATAAAAGCAGGAATAAAAACTATCAAAAAGTTAAGCCAAAAAAACTACACCTAGCCAAAAGAGCCACAGTACAAAATAACAATTAACAAAGTTTTTGTATGTATTTAGCTCTCGGCAAAAATTTCGTTAACATTTAACCTTTCATGCCATTTTTTGCGCAACAAACACAGCTACATATGCAAATTCATGCATAGATGCTTTAATAAAAACACGCAAGCTAAATGTACACAAGTTTTTTTTATTCTTAAATTGTGTAATGCTCCCCCCTTATGGTACAGTATTTTCGTAAAAAATCTGGTTAAAGTTAGTGCAGAGTATTTGATTATGTGTGTAAAATATGATAAACTTGGGCAATTATAGCGGCGCACGTATAAACTTTTATACCTACGATGATGACATGTTTAATTGAATAGTATTATTAGAGGATAAAGGACTGAATTGCCGTACATTAAGAGAATTGAAATAAAAGGCTTCAAGTCTTTTGGGCCACAAACTGTAAAGGTGAATCTGGATAAAGGTTTCACAGCAATCACTGGTCCAAATGGTAGCGGCAAATCTAACATTATGGATGCTCTTCTATTTGCGCTTGGGGAATTGAGTACAAAAAGAATGCGAGCTATAAATTCTGAGAAACTAATTTTTCATGGCTCTGAGAAGGGTGGTTTAGAAAAGTCCAAGATGGCAAAAGTTATCGTTCAATTTGATAATACAGAGGGTATAATGCCGGCAGATACTTCTACGGTGTCTATTTCCAGAGAGGTTTATCGTAGTGGTCAGAGTGTTTATAGGTTAAATGGCAGAAGAGTGAATCGTGCACAAATTATTGAAAATCTCTCTTTGGCTGCTATTAGTAGTATGAGTCAGAATATTATTCCTCAGGCTCAGATTAATCAGTTGGCGGAAATTTCGCCGGTAGATCGTCGGAAGGTTATTGAAAACCTTATTGGTATAGGTCAGTATGAGTCTGATAAGGCTGAGGCAGAAGAGAAATTGCGTTCTGCTGATATTAGTATTCGTACTGCTATGGGTAGAATTGATGAGGTTCAGAAGCGTCTTGATGATTTAGAGCGTGAGCGTAATCAGCTTTCTCGGTATAATTTTATTCAAGAGGAGACTAAAAAGTTTCAGGCTATAAAGACTTCAAATGAGCTTATAAAGTTAAATGAGCAACTTTTGGAGATAACGTCGAATATTGAGAAGGCGCAGGCTCGTGTTGATAAATTGAAGAATCAACGTGAACTGCGCAGAACTAAAAGGCATGAAATTGAAGGTGAATGGCGTAAACTTAGTGGGGAGACCCTTGAGGAGGGGGGTAGTCAAATTCTTAAAGTTCAAGTTGAGATTGGCAATTTGAATTCGCGTTTAATAGAGTTGACAACGCAAATTAATTCTAGTCAGGCAAGTCTTGAGAGTTTAAAGAAAGTTACTAAGAATAATCAAGAGAGCTATGATGCTCTTCAAAAGGAGATAAGGGATAATCGGTTAAAAATTCGTGCATGCAAAGCAGACTATGAGAAACTTAGGACACAGATTTTAGAAAAGGAAGCAGTACATGAGGCAGTCGCTAAAGAGACTGTTCAGCTTTGGGAAGGTCTTGGGGATAATAATCAGAAAGTTCGTGGTGTAGAAATACAGGTTGAGAATCATACTAAGCGGTTAGCGTATCTGCGTTCTGAATATACTAAAGACAAGTCTGCAATGCGAGTCTGTATTGGGCGTCTTAAAAATTTGACTGTGCGTAAAGAAAAGTTTCTTACTAATCTTTCAGAGTTAGAAAAGTCTCTTGCTACGTTTGAACAGGTGCAGAGAGAACAAAAAGAGAAGATAAAGGCTTTAGAGAATACCATTAGTCGGAAAGTTGGGCAAAAAGAGCTCGTGCAAAAAGAAATTGTTGATGCTGAGCGTATTGCGCGCTCGGCTAAGGATGCGGTAATAGAGTTTGCAACACAAAAAGATCTTGCCGCTACCATAGCGCAGGAAGAGAAGGCGTTGCGTAACATTGAGGAAATGGGTGATGTAGGCGCGATTAATGGTATTCATGGTAGGCTTCGTAATTTAATTAAAATTGATAAGAACTATAAGAAAGCTATTGAGGCTGCGGCGGCGGGTTGGCTTGACGCGTTAGTAGTAAAAGATGTTGATGCAGCATTTATGTGTGCTGAAACTTTGCGTCGCATGAAGCTTGGCAGGGTTAAGATTATACCGTTGCAGGGGGCTGTGCCACAGAAGACAAAGCTTGCGCCTATACATGAAAATGGTGTAATTGGTCAGCTTACAGCATTTATTAAATATGATAAAAAAGTCGAGTTTGCAGTTGACTATGTTTTTGGTGATACAGCTGTTGTGTCAAATGATAAAACTGGTTTTGCACTGTCAAACAATGGTTATCGTTCTGTAACGGTTAACGGTGACCTGTATGAGACAGGAGCTTTTGAAAGCGGCTTCTACCGGGCCCCCATAGATTTTTCAACTATCATTCCAAGTGAGAACGCGTTAAAAAGTCTTGATGAAGCGGTAAAGGCGCTTCAAACGCATCTGTCACAGAGAGGCACAGATATAATAGGTATAGATGAAGAGATTGAACATGCTAAAATGGAGATGACACGGCTTAGCGAATTTATAGCTACATTAGATAGAGAAGTTATTAGAATTAAACGCAGTGTTAAACGTACTCAAATTAATGTTCGACAAACTGGGAAATACAGTGGGAAAATGGAACGAGAAATTGCTGCTTACAAAGGCCGCATGAGTGTATACATGTCGGAACGTAACACTATTAAAAAGGCGTTACAGAAAAATTATATCGAACTCTCAGAATCGCGTAAAAAAACTGATGTTAGTCATATTCAGAAACTTGAAGTGGAAAGAGAGCGTGTAGGTGAGGAGATAAACAGTTTAAGGCAGCAGTTAGGTACTCTGCAAACTGAAATTGATACACAACAAGCCCAATTTGACAAAGTTCTCCGTGTAGGATATCAAAATATTAAAATCCAATTAGCCAAAGTTGAACAACAAAAGAAAAAACTTGAAAAAGAACTAGCTGAAACCATACAAAAACGGGAAGAAATTAAAAAGGAACATGACGAGCTAGAAAAAAGTCGCGTTGAACTCTCTAACACTGTTTTTTCTGCACGCGAAGAATCTAAAAAATTCACCAGCCAAATTGATAATATTGACGATGAACTAAGCCTTTTAGATAAGGAGTATGAAGAGGCAGACACACTGCTTAACCAGTTAACATTAACATCTCAAACAGGCAATATACGACAACAAAGCCTACAAAGCCAGCTTAAACAGTACGGCTTTGAAAAAGAATTTAAAGTTAACCAAAGACAAGTTGAAGAAGCAGACACAACTATACGCATGATGCAATTTGAACTTGAACGTATAGGAGCTATTAATCAACTTGCACGCGACCACTACGATGACCAAACCTCACGATATCGTGAACTCTCAGTACGCCTAAACGAGCTAGAAAGAGAGAAACAGGCCATTGTCGTATTCATGGATGAAATTGACGCGAAAAAACGCAGAATCTTCATGACCGCATTTGAAAAAATTAACAACAGCCTCAACGGC
This sequence comes from Candidatus Bathycorpusculum fermentans, assembly GCA_009787175.1. Lineage (GTDB taxonomy): Archaea > Thermoproteota > Bathyarchaeia > Bathyarchaeales > Bathycorpusculaceae > Bathycorpusculum > Bathycorpusculum fermentans. The sequence goes on from WRGM01000173.1 coordinate 27,359, forward strand.
TATTTTGACAAACTATCTGGCGGTGGGACCGCTATGTTAAAACTAGAAAACGCTGATGACCCATTTGTTGGAGGCATAGACATGATAGTCCAGTTTCCTAATAAACCCTCAATAGTTGTCAGCGGAGCTAGCGGCGGCGAACGCTCATGCTCAACAGTTGCATTCATATTCAGCCTCAAAGAATTCTCACCTGCCTCATTCTACATACTTGACGAAGTAGACGCCCACTTAGACGCGTTCCATACAACTAAACTCGCCGAACTACTACTAGAAGAAGCATCTGGAACACAATTTATAGTTATCAGCCTACGACCTGAAATGGTAAGCAGAGCCCAAAAAGTCTACGGCGTCTATGAACGCAATGGCATATCAAACGTTGTAACAGCAAAACTTCCACCGAAAACACCAACACAAGGAGAGCTATCCAGATAATGGCTACAAAAGCACCAACTCAAACAACGCCATCTCGCAGACCTTTCTATCTACGGCCACCTTGGAATATTCTCTTTGAGCTTAGTAAACTTGAAAAACTTGGTACCCCTTGGAACATCAACATTGCCTATCTGTTACGGTCATTTCTAACTGAAATGGATAATACTAAAAAAGTGGATTTTCGAGCCTCAGGGGTTGCATTAGATTCTTCAGCGTTAATTTATCTCATGAAGTCCAAATTACTTTTAACTCTAAATGATCCCCCCTCACCGACAGCGCCAAAACTTCCACCAGATTTTGTGCCACCACCACTATTTCTGCCTCTTCGTCATGAGTTAACATCAACAACTATTCAACATCTGCTTGAAGTTTTAGATGAAGTTTTAAAAGGTGAAAAGCTTTCTCGATTAGACAGAGTGGCTATTCAAACACCAGTTTTACCAATAGTCTCAGATTTACTTCCACAATTCGACCAATTTTTAGCTGAATTAGAGAGTCAAGTTGAGCAGCTTTATGCCTTATTACTTGAAAAAGTACATGGTCAAGGAATAATTGATTTTTCAACACTAACAAAAGGCGCAACACGTATAGAAGCATTAAGAACATTTATCTATCTGCTTTTCCTTGCACAAGACGGCTTAGTAAGCCTGTGGCAAAATGAAGAAACAGAAGAATTATACATTGCAGTGGGGAATCTAAAAGTTGGAAAGGCCAGATAATCAATCAAATGAAAATCAAGCAGAGATAATTGAAGAGCAAATACAGGGTCAAACAACTGAAATAATAACAAATACTACACAGCCTGAAACCATAGAAGAACAGCAGCAGACCGATCAGCCACTAACAGATCAAGATGCTGATGAGTCTGAAAATATAAAAGAAGATAACACAGCTCAAGCTGAAATACGACTAAAACAGAATTTGGCGCTTATAGAAGCAGCTCTATATGTGGCTGGACGGCCATTGGATATAAATGAGCTTGGCCAAGTTGTTAATAGTCGTTCTAAGAAGAAAGTGAAAAAATATACTGAGCTTATTATGAAAGAATATGTTGCGAGAAATTCTCCTATGGAGATTTTAGCATTAAAAGATGAAAGATATGTGTTGCAGGTTAAAGCGGAATTTACGCCGCTTATTAAAAAATTGGTTAATCGTCCGTTGCTTTCATCTGGTCCGCTTAAGACATTGTCATATATAGCGTTTAGGCAGCCTATTACTCAGAAGCGTGTTATTGAGGTTCGAGGTCAGCATGCTTATGATCATGTTAAGCAGTTAAAAGATATGGGGTTAATTGTGACAGAGCGTGTAGGTCGTTCAGTAGCTCTTAAGACTACTGACTATTTTGCGGACTATTTTGGGTTAACACAGGATACTTCAGCTATGAAACGTGAATTGAAGCGTATTTTTGGCGATGCATTAAAGGAAGAAGAGCAACCTTAAACGGATACGTTTATATGGAAATTAACAGTTTTAGTGACTACTCGAATTAAAGGATGTAGAATAATGTCTACTCATAGCAGTTTACGCAAAAGAAAACTAACAGGCGGTAAAAAAAGAGCTTACCGTGCAAAAAAGAAGTATGAATTAGCTGGGTATCCAGCTGAAACAATTATAGGGGAACCGAAACGTAAAATCGCTCGGTGTATAGGCGGTAATATAAGAGTTAAGGCGCTAACAGAAAAGTTTGCCTCTGTAACTGATCAGAGAACTGGTCAAACGCAGAAAGTAGGGATTACACGTGTAATTCGGAACGGCGCTAATGTTGACTATAACCGTAGGGGTGTTATAACTAAGGGTACAGAGATTGACACAACTCTTGGTCATGCAAAAGTAACTAGCCGTCCAGGTGCAGATGGAATTATAAACGCTGTTCTGATTGCTGGTAAAGAGAAACAATAAAAAATAATATTTTTTATTTATTTTTTATAATTGCGTGTTTGTTTTTGTAGTTCTGCTTGTTGTTGGAGTTTTATTTTTGCGAGATGAGCGGCGATTTTTAGTATTATTTGTTCTTTTGGCTCGTTTTTTTCTACTGTGAGCATGCCCATTTTTAGCCAGGGTGTTTTAGGGTAACCAGCGGTTGGGTTTATGCTATTTTGTAGTCCAAGTTTGTCAGTAGCTTCTTTAATTTCTAAAATTTTTGGATTAGCGACTGCTAAATTTTTAGGAACTCTTCTGCCTTCGCTTTTGCTTTTTGCAATATCAAAGTAAACGGACCAAATTATTGCATTGTCAGATTTTCGCATTTTATCCTCTCCTTACTTAGATTATTTATGTGCGTAATAAGTGACCAAGTTTTGGTTAACTTTATCTACGCGTGTGAATCCGAATCGTTCAAATTGTATAATTGTGTCGGGTTTTAATTTTTTGCTTTCATTTTCAGCGAATCCTATCACTGTTTGTGCGGTTTGTAAGATAATTTCGCAGGGGAATTCTGTTCCTTTTGGAATCCAGTGGATGAGTTGTGCCTTGATTTTTCGTACATCCTCATATGCTTCGCTTGAGTATTTAGCTTCAATAGTTAAAAGTTTAGTGTCAATAGCGTCGATTGTTGCTTGTTTGTCTATTTTTGTAATTTCTATGTTGAAAAGTTCCATAAGTCGAACTATTTTGCCCTGCTCCATATTCATTGCGTCTTTTTTGGATACCCAAAAACTTGCGGCGTTGTCTTTATCTGATGTTATGGTGTATTCTCGATAGCCGTTTTCAGGTTTTTCAGGGTGTAGTGGCAGTTTTGAAATGAATACTTTAGGTATATTGTTGATTTTAAGTTCAACAGGTTCAGATACAAAAAAGTATCTATTACTTGTAGCATCTAGGATTTTGCGGTTATAAGAGTATAAGGTCTCCCAACTTAGAGTGACATCATTAGCTTTTATGCCTACGTCAATGATCATTTTTTTAATAGCCTCAGGAGTAAAGCCGCGTTTACGTAGAGCAGCAAAGGTGCCAAGACGGGGGTCATCAAAGCCGGTATATGCTCCATCTTTAATTCCTGCCATAATTTTAGATTTACTCAAAAATGCATCTGTAATTTTGAGTCTGCCGTAATGTATAGCTTCAGGGTATTCCCAGCCAAGAGCTTTATACATATATTTTTGGCGTACCATGTTAGTATAATGCTCTTTACCTCGAATAATATGTGTCATACCCAATAAATGATCATCTATACCTGCCGCCAAATTATAAAGTGGCCAGAGATTGTATTTGTCACCTACGCGTGGATGGGGATATTTTTTAGTATCAACAATGCGTAGAGCGGGCCAGTCTCGTACTGCAGGATTAGGATGATCAAGCTCTGTTTTTACACGTACAACCGCTTGTCCTTCCTTATAGCCACCATTTAACATTTTACGCCAACGGTTAAGCTGCTCTTTGGAAGATAAGTCACGACATGGGCAAGCCTGACTGGATAGGGCTATTTTGTAGAAAACTTCTTGCTTACATTCACAAACATAGGCAGCATTTACTTCGATTAGTTTTTCTACATACTCATAATATATGGGTAATCTATCACTTTGGATATATTCCTCATCAACCTGTACACCTAACCATTTGAGATCTTGACGTATGTTATCATAGAATTCTAAGGCAGGTTTTTTGATTTTAGGATCAGTGTCTTCAAAACGAAGAATAAATTTACCATTATACATGCGCGCATATTCATGGCTAAGTATAATTGCGCGTGCACTGCCGAGATGTAATACACAGTCAGGGTTAGGTGAGAATCGGGTGATAATTTGTCCAAACTTGTCTGCGTTAGGCAACGCGGGGAGCTTTTTTTTCTCAGGTTTTTCTTTCTTCTGAGTTTCAGGCCAATTTTGTTCCACAATAGTCCTCTGTTCAGCTAGAGAATAACCATTAATCTCATCGACTATACTATTAATTACAACAGAGAGCTCCTTAACACATGAGCGAAGATCCTGTCTTTCCCCAAGAACTTTTCCAATCATTGCACCTGCCTGCGCCTTTCCATCATGTGAAATAGCATTAAGCAACGCGGCTTTGTGTATTAACTCTCTAAGATTTTTATCCTGTTCAAGCGCCAAATCGTTTCACTCACTGAAATATTACATATTGCGTTTAATCAAGAATTCGGAGAACGCTTTCAATTTTTCCTTAGCCTCAAGCGTAGGCAATAAACGCTCTACCGCATTCCAACTATCAACTACAATTTTTTCTGCAATCTGCCTAGTATGCTCAATAGCATGATACTTTTGCATAATAGCAATCGCCTCATCACGAAGCCCCTGATCATTAGTATGCATGTTAAGAATATCAATAAGACGACTTTTATCCACCTCATCCGCCGCCTTGAGGGTATATATGACCATTAAAGTCCGTTTACCTTCAGTAATATCCTGACCAACGCCACCCTTATTTTTAGCAAACTCTTGCCCAGTTAAATCTAAAATATCATCCTGCATCTGAAAAGCAACACCTATACTCTCAGCAAATCTACCAAGTTTATCAACAAGAGTTTTTTCTGCACCTGAATAAACAGCCGCCATTTTCGCGGCCATACGCGCCAATGTACCAGTTTTATAAGCACACATTTGCAAGTAATCATCTTCAGTAATCAAGTTAGCATTAGCTAAGCCGCGATGCCAGGCAATATCCATAGCTTGCCCAAGACTTAAATTAATCATTTCTTGCACATAAATCTCATAAATACCACAGAGCACATCTGCGGGCAGATTAACTCTTTTTGTCATTAACGCCAATAGAGGCATATAATACATGGCATTGCCAACGTTAATAGAAATGTCTAATCCGTACAATTTGTAGGTACAGGGTTTCCCACGCCGCAATTCAGATGAATCTTCAATATCATCTATAACAAGAGTACCGTTATGAACAACTTCAGGAATAACTGCCAAATCAGCACAATAACCATCTTTCTTACCTAAAGCTTCACATATTAACAAAAACAATGCAGGACGCCAACGTTTCCCGCCTCTATCCAGCATATCCCAAGTTGGATCAGCTATAGCCCTATCTACGGTTTCCAAGTTATAGCTATAAACGGGCGGAATAACTTGAAAAAGCAAAGAAGTCTTAGCAAATTTCCGAGGGATATACGCTTTAATAGCTTTATCAATTAATGGCGCTTTTTCTTCAAGAAACTTTTCAATATTCAAGAGTAAAATACTCCTCCCCTAAGCGCATACTCTTCAAGATTAAAACCTCTAATTTTTAACCACTCCGCAATTTCATTACATATAACCAATGGAACAGAAGCTAAATCCGCAACATTTTTTGCCCCAACAAGAAGTAGAACATTTCGCAGCTCATTTATCAAACCTAAAAGAAACTCTTCTGTAGCCTCACTAGACTTAACAGCTGTTTCTAATACAGGTTGAATGATACTTGTTAAATTAGCACCTAAAGCCAACGCTTTTGCCATATCAACACCAGAACGGATCCCACCTGAGGCAATTACAGGCAATTTTACAGACTGCACAACCTCAACAATACTCGCAACCGTTGGAATACCCCAATCCCAAAAAGCCTCACCTAACACCTTCTCCCCACGATAATACTCCACAGCAGCAAAACTCGTACCACCCACACCACCAACATCAATAGCAGCCACACCAGCATTTTTAAGCACCTCAGCATCCTCAGCTGAAATACCCGCACCCGTCTCCTTAACAATTACAGGCTTATCCAATTTACTGGCAACCTCACCAATCTTCGCTAAAACACCCTTAAAACTAGTCTGCCCCTCAGGCTGAACAGCCTCCTGTAGAGCATTAAGATGAATAGCAACAGCATCAGCATCTATCATCTCAACAACCTTCCTAACCTCCTTTACACCGTAACCATGAACAAGCTGTATACCCCCAATATTAGCAATCAAAAAAGCATCAGGAGCAGCCTTACGAGCAACAGCAAAAGTTCTCTCAAGAGCACAATTCTCAATCGCCGCTCTCTGACTCCCCAAACCCATGCCTAAACCAAGCTTTTCAACAGCCATAGCAATATTTTGATTAATTGTAACAGCCTCTTCTGTACCACCCGTCATAGCGCCAACAATTAAAGGTGCAGAAAAAGTTTTTTTCAAAAAAACAGTTGAAAGGCTAATATCCTCTCTATTAACCTCTGGCAAAGCACGATGAACAAACTTTACGTCCTCAAAACCTGCCGTCACATTCTTAGCTTGCGCTTTCTCTTCGAGGCAAATCCTAATATGCTCAGCTTTTCTCTGCTCAGTTTTTTCTGCAGACATGTTTACGTCTTCTCTATTACAGTGCCTAACACGCTTTTGTCCGTTAAAGCTCTGTATATAGATAAGCCTTTTGTAGCTCCAGTCACCGTGATAGGTATACCTGCTTCAACTGCTGGGATAAGTTCAGCAATTTTTCCAGCCATACCACCTGTAACGTCAGTTCCAGCTGCTTTTCCAAGCTTAGGCTGTAACGCTTTAAGCTCTGCTAGGGTTAAATGTTTTATTGGTTGTGCTTCCGGCATCGTTTTTGGATCTGCATCAAAGATGCCGTCAGTGTCAACGCCTATGATAATTTTTTCAGCATTATATTTTAGTGCAAGATAAGTAACCAGCTGATCGCCGCTTAGAATGGTAAAACCGAGGTTTTCATCCATAACTGTATCACCATACATTACCGGCGTGAAGGATAGCTTACTCATAGTTTTAAAGACCGTATCGTCAAAATTTTTAATTTTCCTATTTTCTGTTACTATACAATTTGACGGCGCAACACTAATAGCTGGAACTTCATGTAAAATTAGAGCATCCATAACTATACCGTTAAGTATAGTCATCATATGATGAGTCTCAGCGCAACCAAACTTTTGAGTCAAATCCTCCTCCTTATAACCATCTTGAATACCATACTTTGCAGCTGTCGGATGACCAAAACTACCACCGCCATGAACTATAATTAAATTATCAAGATCAGCGCGTTTAATCTCCTCAGCCAAACGGTTAATTATCTCATTTCTTGGACTTGCCTCCACAGTTTTATCAGTGATAGCTGAACCACCAAGTTTCAATATGACAGGTCGTGCATTATTCATTTGTAACCACTACAAAGCAATAATAAAACTCAACACACTTAATTAATTTTACAGTACCCAAACACACTAAACCAACAACCACAACCAACCAAATGATATTGTAAACATGTTTTTTATGAAGAATCTGCTACAATACTAATCACCATGAAAAACAAGCATAAAAATAACGAGAAAAATTACAGCAAAAGCACAGAGACCACAAACAGCAAAAAAACGTATAGAAAGAGGACATAAACCTAAACTTTTAATTACCCCCCCCCTCCCGCATAAAAATAGCCAGCAAATAAACATTATAAATTAAAATCTAAAATAAGGAGATATAAAAATGAACAAAACAACAACTGGCTTAACAATAGTAGTAACTGTTTTAGCAACACTCTTAGTTGTAAGTCTCATAAGTAACATACCCTTACAAACAAATAACGCCTGATAAAGAAATCAAAGAATTAAAAGATGACAAACAAAAACTACAAAACACTATTAACGAACTACAAGGCGACAAACAAAAACTACAAGGTACAATCAACAATCTACAAAGCACGCAAACAAATAACGCCAATAAAGAAGACGAAAGATTAAAAAACGATAACCAAAAATTACAAAATACAATCAACAACCTACAAGGCGATAACCAAAGATTACAGAACTCAATCAACAACCTACAAGGTAGCGTCCAAGAACTACAAGACAGCACAAATTTGGCAAAGTCACGAAGTATAGCTAACAGATACAATACCAACCAGCAAGCAAATTCTTACAACAGATAGACTGTCAATGGTCAATACGCTGGCTACATTTTTGTGAGAATCGATTTATCAACCACTAACCAAAATTATGTGCAAGTAAGCTACACATCCAATGGTGGCCAAAGTTCGCGCACAATAACATATAACGAACGCGTAGTCATCAGTTCATCTGGTGGTTGGGCATGCTTCCCTGTACTACCGGGAAACGTTACTGTACATGTAGGAAACAAATTTAGTCAACGGAGCAACCATGACAGTAACCATAGAGTACTGGTACTAACACGTGATACAATATTTTGTAAAACATGATGGAAGAGGGAAATATGGAAAGTAAAAATAACAATTTAAAATATGTAACTATCATAGTGGTATCGGTAATAATAATTGTTTCTGCCCTTTACGTGACAGACAGGTACCTAACATTCTTAGAAAATAGTAACAAAAGCGAGAATAATCCACCTCTAGCTACAACAACAGACATCATTGTTCCACCAACATCAGCAACCACTCCCACACCAACACCAACAACTACAATCACTCTTGGTTCAAATGCATACAGACAAGGAGATATCGCCATATTTCAATTAACGAGTAATACAGTTCCAACTGGTACAATCAGGGTATATAATTCCGGCAAGGTTCTGTTTACCACGATAACCCTTGACAGCAGTAAATGGGTACTCACAAGCGCGGGCGATTATGTTTACGACCAAAGCGGCTGGGTACGCACTCAGGGATATTAATACAGATAGCTTCAGATGCACGAACAGGCACATGGACATGGGAAACAAACATTACATATGCAAACGGATCACAAACATATAATGGCTCATTCACAGTAAACACCAGAGGCTAGCGCCAACTCTATAGATACATTACACAATAATCACTCGTTAGCAATAGAGAAAGAGACAACTCGTCCAAGGATAACCATTCCCCCCCCCCACATCAACGTATAGCCATTTGGTATACTGGAGTCCAACAACTAATACAACAACCTATAACGACCGCAACATGACCATAATCCATCATCCCAGTACCTTATTCATCAAGATTTACAACGAGCTTTGAGTAGATTTCAGGGATTATTTAGCCCCTCTTTTAGTAGCATTATTAGACTTCTTGCATGACTGTGGAAAATGAAATTAATGTCTTGTTAGCACTATTTGTATGATGGTGTATAAAGTTTGAAAATATTAAGGCTTATCGTGATGAAGAGTTTCGTCGGATAACTGGAGCGAAGCGTACAACATTTGAAAAAATGTTAGAAATACTCTCGTGTGCGTTGGTTAAGCGTCTTGCGTTGGGCGATCCAAAGCCCAAACTAAGCCTGCAAGATATGCTACTTACATGCCTCGAATATATCCGCGAGTATTGTACGCATGCGCATGTAGCGGCAAGTTATGGTATGAGCGAGAGCCAAATTTTTCAGAATCATACGTTGGATTGAGGACACTTTAGTTAAAGATGGAACGTTTTCACTGCCTGATCGTAAGACACTTTTGAAGGTGATATGGAATATGAAGTGGGGCTCATCGATACTACAGAGTCGCCAGTTGAGCGGCCTAAAAAAAGCAAAAAAAATACTATAGCGGCAAGAAAAAAAGACACACCATAAAAACTCAGGTGGTTGTAAATAAAGCAGACGGCAAAAATAGTTTGTATGTCTTTTGCTAATGGCAGGTGTCACGATTTTAGATTGTTTAAAGAGTTAAAATTAAAAGTGGATTCTAAAATTAGGTCATGATTCAAACTAGTTTATAAGTGGAATGTCGTGTGTTATCTTAGTGGTGATTAGTTGTGGTTAAAATGTCGGTTAGATGCATAC